>JAOZNB010000045.1 GCA_029933995.1 Candidatus Moraniibacteriota bacterium
TATAGATAATTTTTAATGAGATGGTGGTTTTGTCACTATGAAGATACATATATGAATCACGAGAGGTGGGGTATATATGTAGATTTATAGCAGTATAAGATTTGCTATTCTCTTGTCTATATATATGACAGAACAAAAACAATGGTCACTTGATGTGGCTGGACGTAGATTGACTGTGGAAACAGGAAAACTTGCAAAGCAAGCTGGGGGAGCTGTAACTGTGCGTTATGGTGATACTCAGATACTTGCAACAGCAGTAATGAGTAAGAACAAAAGTAATGTGATGGGATATTTTCCTCTCATGGTTGATTATGAAGAGCGATTTTATGCAGCTGGAAAAATTAAAGGTTCACGATTTATCAAACGTGAAGGACGACCAAGTGATGAGGCAGTATTAACTGGTCGTGCAGTTGACCGAACAATTCGACCACTTTTTGATATGCGAATGCGATCTGAAGTACAGGTTGTAATTACAGTACAATCAATTGATGGAGAGAATGATCCTGATATTATTTCAATGATTGCTGCATCAGCCGCACTTTCTATTTCAGATATTCCATGGAAAGGTCCTATTGCAGCTGTAAAAGTTGCTCTCGTTGATGATGAGGTTGTGATTAACCCAACAGAAGAACAAGAAGAAAAAAGTGCAATCAATCTAACACTTGCAGGAACAAAAGATAAAGTGAA
Source organism: Candidatus Moraniibacteriota bacterium (assembly GCA_029933995.1). Taxonomy (GTDB): domain Bacteria; phylum Patescibacteriota; class Minisyncoccia; order Moranbacterales. Next base: position 688 of record JAOZNB010000045.1, read on the forward strand.
TATGATTGAAGCTGATGCACATGAGGCACCAGAGGCTGATGTGGTACGTGCGTTTGAGACAGGTCACGATGTGATTTCAAAAATTGCAACATTTATTGAGGAAATTAAAGCAGAAGTTGGTAAAGAAAAAAGCACTCCTGTGATGTTGGTTGGCAGTGATGAAATGGAAACAATGATTAAAGAAACATTGTTAGAAAACGGTATTGAAGATGCTCTTTATGGTACAAAAGATGAGATTGGTGTGCAGACTGAAGATGTAAAAGAAAAAGTAATGGAAATTTTGAAAGAAAAAGTTTCTGAAGAAGAACAGGGAAATTTGGGTGAAATTTTTGGACTTGTGTTCGATGAGGTATGTGATGAGTTAGTGCACAAAGGCATTATTGAAAATAATAGACGGCCAGATGATCGTAAAGCTGAAGAAATTCGTCAGATTACATGTGAAGTTGGTATATTACCGCGACCACATGGTTCAGGGCTATTTACAAGAGGTGAGACACAGGCATTAACAGTTACAACTCTTGGTGCTCCCGGTGATCATCAAATTATTGATACAATGGAAGTTGATGAGAAGAAACATTATATACATCATTATAATTTTCCACCATTTTCTGTAGGAGAAGTGCGATTTATGCGTGGACCAGGACGTCGTGAAATAGGTCACGGTATACTTGCAGAAAAAGCATTGTTACCAGTAATTCCAGAAGACTATCCGTACACTGTACTATTAGTTTCTGAGATTTTAGAATCAAACGGTTCAAGCTCAATGGCTGCAACATGTGGTTCAACATTATCCCTTATGAATGCAGGTGTTCCAATTAAGCGACCAGTTAGTGGTATTGCAATGGGAATGATGACAGGAACTGATGGTAAATATGTTATATTATCTGATATTCAGGGAGCAGAAGATCATTATGGTGATATGGATTTGAAAGTTGCTGGTACTGAGGCTGGCATTACGGCATTGCAGATGGATGTAAAGGTGGAAGGGATTGATGTTGAAATATTTAAGACAACATTAGAACAGGCAAAAGAGGGACGTAAACATATCTTAGATATAATGCTGGAGACAATTAGTGAGCCTGGTGAAATGTCACAATATGCTCCTAGAATTATTACAATGGAAATTAAACCAGATCAAATTCGTGACGTCATTGGTCCCGGTGGTAAGGTTATCAATGAGATTATTGAAAAGACAGATGTGAATATTGATATTGAAGATGATGGTAGTGTTTTCATTACAGCAACAGATGCTGCTGGAGGAAAAGAAGCACAAGAAATTATTCATAATCTAACAAGACAAGTTCAAGTAGGTGAGGAATTTGAAGGAACTGTTGTAAGGCTTATGGACTTTGGTGCATTTGTAGAATTGTTACCAGGAAAGGATGGTTTAGTTCACATCAGTGAGATGGCACATTCTCGTGTAGAGAAGGTTGGGGATGTGGTAAAGATTGGAGATAAGGTGAACGTAAAAGTAAAAGAAATTGATTCACAAGGACGAATTAATCTTTCTATAAAAGCGTTAATTTCAAAAGAATAACAAGAGTAGAAAATCTTACAATTGAAATATCGCATTTTTTGAAATAAGATGCTATAATAAAGACATTGCAAATAAGCAATGTCTTTATTAGTTTCTAGAGAACTTTTTATGTCCGATAAAAATAAAAAAGAACAGACACAAGATACTCATATCTTTGAGGTACACACAATGAAAGGTGAACATTGGGTAAAAGAAAAATCTACAACAACACCTAAAAAACAAGCCAAGTCAAAAACGATACCAACTATTAAAAAACAAGTGTCACCACAAAAAAATGAAAAAATAAAAAAACCAGTAAAACCAATAAAACCAATAAAATCAACAAAGCCAACAAAAAAACAAAAACCTGTGAATTCTGAGAACCCATTCTTGTCTATAGAAGATCATAATGCACAAAAGAAAAGTGCTAAAAAGGGTTCTTTTGCACCAGGTAGGCATAGTGAACCAGTAGAAAAAATTAATAATAATCCCTCAGATATTGCGCCAAAGCCAAAATCAAAAACACTACCACCAAAGAAAAAGAGTAAATCAATGCACATCATTGTAATTGTTTTGATTGTAATATTCCTTCTAGCTGCAGTAGGATTTGGTATTTTTATGTTGAAATCTAATAATCAAGTGACGGACTATCCTGTTGATGATGTTTTAATAGATAAACCTATAGATATACCTACTGAAGATAATGTTATTGATATTGAAGAGACTTTTGAAGATGATGTTGAAGATGGGTCCATAAAGCAAATGTATTCAACTGATTTACCAAACTACTTTTCTATTGATGTGGAAAGTGTTACATCTGAAGATGATATAAAGAGTGAGCTTGATACAATTGCTAAAAATATGCAGGAGCAAGATATAGAAGGTCCAGTATCATTTATTGTTACAGATGCAAATAATAATCCAGTTTCTTTTCATGTATTTGCAATGTCTGCAAATATGGATATGGCACAGGATATCATAACTTCTTTAGAAGAAGGTTTTGAAATTTATGCATATAATGATGGAATTGGTGGGATAAGGTTTGGCTTTGTAATTGATGCAAAGGATGTAGATTTGCTAAAGACAGCACTTCTTTCAAGTGAGGCTACATTACCTAAATCATTCGATTTTATTTTAAATAATCTAGGTGCACTAGCTACAGATATTGTGTTTCAGGATAATATATATGACACATATTCAATTCGTTATTATAACCTAGATGAAGAAAAAACATATTCTGTAGATTATATTGTAGCCAATGAAAAGCTTTTAATAGGAACATCAAAAAATACTATACGTGAAATGGTTGATTATTTAAAAGATGCTGGGATACCAGAAGATTCTGAGGCAGAATTTCAATATTAATGTGAAGTAATAGGTGGACTTATAATAAAAAACATACTTGATTTAAGGCAGGTATGTTTTTGTTTTTATACATATCCACAGGTTATCCACAGTACATAAATAAAAATGATATTAAAACTGTGGATAACTTGTGGATAAATTAATAAAAAGTAAAAGAGATTTACTTTTTATTTAATAAATTTCTTTTATTTTACAAAAAAAGTGTCAAAAAAGTGTCAAAAAGCTTTTAAATAAAGGTGTAGTAGGGTGTTTGCTTTGACCTCTTTCTATAAAAGTGTTATAATTACTTTGTAAGTGAGAGAGGAGACTTACACACAGGTCAAGAACTTTAACAAAAAAATAAACCGACGGAGGAAGAATTTCCAGTCACAATTTCCCCCTATTTGTGTCTGGAAATCCTTCCCCTGTCCTATATGAATAATTCAAAGTAATTGTTCATCGCGTAGTTTTTTAGAGTTTGTTTACAAATTCTTAATTCCCAACTTCGCATCCAAAACAAAAATAAAAAAAGTTATTTTCGCATTGTCGGAGATAGTTTCTGCTAAAACAAATAAAAAAATAAAATGTATAAGTAGAATATAGTTCTTTAAACAAAATTGAGGGGAAATCCATAGGACGGTTGAAGGTTAGGCGACAAAAATAATAGGGAATGTTGTCATAATATAGTATGTACAGAAAGTACATGAGATTAAAGTAGTTTAATTGTATTCTCACCCGGTACGAAAAAACTCGTTGAATCACATGTTCGTGCATACGAACTAGTCGGGCGCCATGCCCAAATTTATATATCTTTCGGGCCACTTGGCGCTCGATGAATCTTTTTTAAAACATTTCTTGAGGAAATAAAAAAGTTCATCGAAAAATGTTTATCAACAAGCACTTGTACTAGCAAGTGCTTTTTGTTTTATTAAGGTATTTTAAATATTTGACAAAAGATATACATTGTATATAATATAGGTATGAAGTATTTTGATTGGAGTGAAGAAAAAAATAAAATATTGATGCAGGATAGAAATGTGTCTTTTGAGATGGTCATTGTCTGTATTCAAGGAGGTGGCATTGTTGATAAAGTAAGACATCCAAATCAAAACAGATATGCTCATCAGCATATTTATATTATCAATATTGATGACTATATTTATGCAGTACCATTTGTAGAAGATGATAAAAAAATATTTTTAAAAACAATTATTCCAAGTAGAAAATTAACAAGACAATATCTTAACAAATAACAATATGAGTATAAATAAATTAAAATTAGACAAAGAGGAAAAAGAAATTTTGGATGCTATCGAGAATGACAGTGTTGTTTTGGAGGGTATCAAAAAGACAGAAATGGATGAATTGAAACGAATTGCAAAAAATACATTAGCTAAAACTCGAACAATAAGTATTCGTATTTCTGAGCGTGATTTGATTAAGCTTAAATCAATGGCAGCGGAAGAGGGAATGCCTTATCAAACATTAATAGCATCAACTCTCCACAAAAAAACACGAACATAAAGTTTGTAAAAAAGATTTATCGAAAAATGTTTATCAACAAGTACTTGCACTAGCGAGTGCTTTTTGTTTTATTGAGGTAAATAAAGAATCCGCAAAATATGTATTAATATCTTGCGGAAAATTTAGATAGATTAATCTTGTGCTTGAGAGATGTTATATTCAATCAATTCTTGTAAGCAGGCTTGTTTGAAAGGAACTAAATCATGACTAGATGTTGGCTCTCGTCCAAGCCGTTCCTTGATAAAAGTAACGTTTTGATGGTTGGTGATGTCAATTGAAATATAAGGCAAACAATTGATAAATTGTTTAAATCCATCTTTATTAGTAGTGTATGGTGGATAGCTGGTCAATTTTTCAATCCAGACAGGAAATACAGGATCCATTATTCTGCAAAAATAATTATTATTCATTATTATTTTTAAATCTCCATCACTAGTTGATCCTAGTTTATTTGTATATTTTTCGATAATAGCATTGTTGGTAGTACCAATATATTTTGACTCATTGGTAGTGTTTGGTAATGTCAGAAATACGAGAACAATTACAGACAAAATTATCGTTATTAAAACAAAAATACGTGGGGCTAAAAATGATATTATAAACCACATAAGGCAAAAATTATCATAAATACGAATTTTCATAGTGATCTCCTATTTTTTTAATGTACTTACTAACTGAAGGTTAATAATATTTTAATTATATATTTTTATATAAAAATGTCTATATTCTGGATATTTTTATATAAATTATAAATTATAAAATGATTTTAATAGCTGAAACATTGACTTTTCTCGGTAGTTTAGTATATTATAAATAGCGACTATTTTTACGTTATTTTTTAAAATATGATATCAAAAGAGTTAGAAAAGCTTAATTTAAGTAAAAAAGAGGCTAAATTATATTTAGCCTTATTAGAATTGGGAGAAGTAAATTTGCAAAAAATTGTACAAAAAACAAATTTAAAAAGAACAACTACATACGAAATAATTGAATCATTAAAAAAGAAAAATTTAGTATATACAACAAAAAGAAAAAAACGTACATTTTATTATGCAGAAAATCCAAAAAAGTTAGGCATATTATTAGATGAAAAAAAGGAAATATTTAACAAAATATTGCCACAACTTTTAGCAGCAACAAATTCTATTGATAAAAAACCATCTATACAATTTTTTGAGGGTATCAATGGCATAAAAAATATTTATAAAGATACGCTAAAATATGATAATACTACCATTCAGGCATGGCTTTCAGAAGATGCAAAGTTTTTTGATGAAGAATATTTATTGGATGATTATATTATACAAAGGATAAAAAAGAAAATTTTTGTGCAGGCTGTAGCAAGAAATACTGAGATAGCAAGGAAACTCCAAAAAAAGGATCAACAACATTTTAGACAAGTAAAATTGATTGATTTTGAAGATATGTTATTTTTTGAAGTAGAAATAAATCTGTATGGTGGTAGCAAGATTGGAATAATGTCGTTTCAAGAAAATTTTGGACTTATAATAGAGAGTAAAAAAATTCATAATACACTCAAAGCAATATTTGAGTTACAATGGAAAAGTGTAAAATAAATAGATTATTATAGTAATTCAATGTCAAATTCCTTAAGAGATTGTGTAAGTGAATAGAGTGGTAATCCCATTACATTGTAATAATCACCGTGAATTTTTTTGACTAGGAGTGCGCCATGACCTTGAATGCCAAAAGCGCCAGCCTTGTCGGACGGTTCACCAGTTGCAATGTATGCGGTAGTTTCTTCTTCTGTTATATTTTTCATGACAACTTGAGTTGTGACTGATTTGGTAATGGTTTTATCATTTGTCGTATCAATAATTGTGTAGCCAGTAATTACTTCAATTGTCTGACCACTAATTGTTTGAAGTGTTTTGCGTGCGATGTCATTTGAAGCTGGTTTGCCAAGTCTGTGATGGTTTAATGTAACAAATGTATCAGCTGCAATTATGATATGATTTGGATAATTTTTTGCGACATCTTCTGCTTTGCCCCGTGACAAATATTCTGCTAACTTAGTTGGTTGCATATCAAGAGTCATGTCTTCTGTGTAGTTACTTGTTGCAATTGTAAAATTAAGTCCGACATTCTCTAAAACTTCTTTTCTGCGTGGCGATCCCGATGCTAAAATTATTTTTTTCATATAGTTTTTTAAAATTATGTTAAATTAATTGTTAGGTGTAAATATTTTTTAATATTATTCTATAAATTAGTATATCATAATAAATATAAAATATTTTTATATCACACTTACAAAATTACGATTTTTTCATAATTTTGATAAGAGAGGGAAGAGTTAATTATTAGTAACATCTTCCCTAGGACTGGTATTTATGGAACAAAAATTTTGAGAATCGCATCCCAGTCTTTCATGCGATCTGTAGTGAGTGGTGAGTGAATAAAACGCACTGTGCTGCTGTTGATTTTTATTGATTTATGAGGACCAAACCAATCAACGATTGCACTTGCTGGATGATCATGATGGTTTGTGTCAGTTGCCACAATGATATGTGGTATACCAGACAGGGCCATCTTGATTGCCAGAGGAAATCCTACAGGAATTTCTTCACCAAGGAACCTCAAGCCTTCTGTGCCAAGTGTTGTTGCTTCTGCTGGCATGAGTAAATCTAGTAGTGCTACATCAAATGCGCCATCACGAGCAAGTACTACAGCATCCGTATAATCAGATACCGTGGTGAGATCGTGTATATTAGTAAGTTGTGTTTTGCCAGCTTTGCGGTGGGCGAGTGAATCATCAACAAGTAAAATTTTCATGCATCATCTCCTATCCAAGAGTTTAATAAAAGAGAAAATTCTTCAGTGCCGTTATTGGCAATTATAGGGACAACATTAATTCGTTTTGGAAAGCGTGTTGCTAGTGCTTTTATGGCTACGTTATAACTCTCGTTACGCATTGGCAGAACGAGAATGTCAATTACAGCCTCTGTTTGCTTCATTAGTGACAGTGCATGAGTTGCATGGAGACATACAACACGATTTGCAGTTTCAACATCATCAACAATTGTACATCCATATAATTCAGCAATTGCTATAAGTGCTCGGTTTATAACAGATTCTTCTGATGGTTCAATATAAAGTTTTATCATCACTTTATCCTCCGATAAATTAGTTAAAGAACAGATGTTCCTACAAAATCACAACCTTTTTATGATCTTGATTGGAGTGGCGAGTTGATATGTTTATCTTCTCGCCACGTAGTTAACCTCCTTGTATGTTAAATGATGCTAATATATCCTTAATTTCAATAGGAAATATTAGATTATTTTCTTTATCAAAGCCAGATGTTTTTATTAGGACATCTTCCCCTGCGGAATTACTGATATCCTCAAGGGATATTTTACTGAGTTCAGTAATTTTGCCAGTCTTGTCCTTATCCCAACACTCGCAGATGAGGACATAGTCAGGATCTTCAAAGAGAAAGGTCTCAAGAGCATCTTCATGACTACTCTGGATGATTTTAATCTCAATTTTGGCGACTTGAGATAGGAGTGTTGACAGTACTTCACCAAATATACCATCAGCTATAATTAGCATTTTCATGATTGGTCCTCCAGTAGTTCAGTGAGTTGTTGTAGAGCATCGCTCCAATCTTTTGTTCCAGAGATTGGGATTTCTCTTTTTATAAGCATTTCTAATCGCTTTAAAATGAGAGGGATATATGATGCTCCATGAGCTATATCATCTGTACAGACTGCGCATGGAATGCTGTGCTTTAGCGATGTGATTACGACAGAAATGCCGTTCGCTCCGCCAAAGTTTTCCTGCGCAGAATCGATGGGAAAATGAATATCTGTAATAATTCCAGATAATTTCTCACTGAACTTTTCAATAAAGTCTTCAGCTTTGTTGAGAGTGTCAGCAATGATGATTTTATTGCCACCATCTAATACAGCTTTTTTTGCAATCAACTGCTCTTCTTTTTTGTCTTCAACTACTAAGATTATTTTACTCATGGTATTCTCCTAGGGATAATTGTTTTAAAGAACTTTCTCTAAATCTACCAAATTATTTTGATAGACTTGGAAAAAGTGGGAGTATTTTTTTAATATACTCCCAGACCCTATTTAGGGCATTGCTTCCGTCGATAAAGGAGACCGAGCCAGATAAACCAGATCACTGCATAGGTAAAATGTAGGATGAATATTGGAAGAGTTACTGGGTCATGAGACTGCTCCAATAATTGCCTCCAATAGGGATCTGACACAAAACATGCATATTCTTTTGATGCCAACCTAGCAAAAGGCCACATCAGTAGAATTGCTGTACCAGCTAACCAAATTGAAGACAGTGTGTTTTTGTTCATGATTTATCCTCCTTGGATAATTTGTTTAAAGAACTTCTATTTATTAATAATGCTTACGATTTTATCTAAATACTGATTGATATTTCCTGACAAAATATGCAGATTATTATGATTTCCCCAAACTTCTCGAGTTGCTAATTCACGAGTTTGTGCTGTCTTTACATCTTCAAAGCGATTAGGATTGGTTTTTGCTAAGCGCTTATATTCAGATGGATTCATAGTTGCTAATGACTCTAAATGAATAACTGTTGTGTACCTTTTTAATGCAGCTTTTTGTCCAATGAAGAATGTTTCACAAAACTCTTGAATACCACCAGACAAATAAGCAGCACCATCAAGCAGACCTCTATCACAAAATACAAGTTTAGAATTTGTATTTTGAGCATGCTCTTCTTCTAAGAGTTGCCTTAGTGCTATGGCATTTTGTAAACGATTTTGCCAAGACTGTGTCCATGGATTAGGTGGAGGAAAGCCTTCTTCAAATAGAAGTGTGGCAACCTCAGGTACAATCGAAACAGATTTGCCATAGTGTTTTTTAAGTTCTGATATGATACTAGATTTGCCAGCACAAGGCCCGCCAGTTATTGCAATTTTTATCATAATACTCCTTTATT
>JAOZNB010000127.1 GCA_029933995.1 Candidatus Moraniibacteriota bacterium
ACAAAATGTTTTTGCACAAGAGACAATTTCAATGACTAATGATGAAATCGATGGAGAAGATGTGCTTGCCTCAGAAGAAGTTGAAATAATACCATTTCAAGAACAAGTTATTAATGATGAATCTCCTACCATGGAGAATTCTACAGAACAAGTAGATGCAGATGAATTGGCTAAAATATTTCAAGAAGATAATAATCAAAATATAAAACAAATAAAAGTGGAGAATAATAATGTTAAAGAAATTAATTATTTGTGGATAATTGGTATTATAATTGCAATGATTCCAGTTGTTATCATTATTGTCGTGTTAGTAAAAAAATATTTTACAAAAAATAATTATTAAATTTCTATTATTATGATAAATACACAATTTAAAAAAGAAAATATTTTTAAAACAATATTAATAAGTATTATTTTTGGAGGAATATTATTTTTTAGTGATGTTCATATAATTAATGCTGTTTGGAATTGTAGTTCTCCATATAATACAGCAGCCTATGATTATGTAAAGACTAATGGAAGACAGGATAGAGCTGAGTGTGTAAGGGGAAGATCTGGATGTGATAATCCAGGAGATTGGAGTGATGAATGTTCAGATCCTTGTACAAATCCATCAGGTTGTGGTTCATGTGAGGGTAGGTGTATAGGAGATCAATTATATTATGCTGATATTTGGGATGATGATTCTAGCGAAGATGGAGTGAGAATAAAATCTCGAACATGTAGAAACCTTACGGTTGGTCGTACTTCAGCTTGTTTCCCAGTAGCCAGTATTGATTCGCCAGGATCAAATGTGAGTTTTACTCATGGAGACAATATTTCTTTTGAAGGTTCGGGTACGGATCCAAATGATGATGATATAAATGGGTATGTTTGGAGAATTAGGACTGTTGCGAACAATAATGCGGGCAATTATTTAGATGATGTATTTATATATGAAGGAAATTTTAATAAAAACAATTTGCCTGTCAATGAATATATTATTTTTTTAAAAGTAATTGATGAGGTGAATGCACATTCTGATTATGTTTGGAAAAGATTGTCTGTTACGGAGAGAGTAGTTCCAATTAGGGGTGCGTGTGCTGAAAATAGTCCATATGAATATGAATCAATCATAGATAGTTGGCCTTCTACGTTAAATTTATATTTTTGTGAAGAAGGTACACGAACATCGTTGCCAAGTTTTCCAGTGCAAGGAGGTAGTGTTACATGGGGATGTAATGGTAACAGCACAGGTACATCAACAGCTGCTGATGCATGTAGCGCAAGCAGAGAATTGCCACCAAGAGTGGATGGGGTATGTTTAGATAGTCCAATTGAATTATCTGTTGGTGATGAGTCTTGGGTTGGAGCAGAAGTCATTTCTTTTTGTGAAACAGGAACACCAAGTTCAAATCTTCCAACATTTCCAGCATATGGCCAAACAGCAAAATGGACATGTATTGGTTTAGGTCCTGAACATGAGGATACAGAAATTGATGCTTGTAGTGCAATACGCGAAAAACCAGAGGCAACTTGTGGTACGCAAATAGAACACTCAACGGATGTAACGCCTTCAGGTGAATTATACACACTTTGTACAACAGGCTCTACTGAGGTAGCCACACCATTTTTCAGAACAGATGGTAACTGGGAGTGGACGTGCAAGCATGATATTAGTGCAGCAGATCCGTTGGAAATAAAATGTGAAACTCCATCATGTCTTGCTGGCACTCCAATAGAATTTCAAAGATATGTTTATTTAGAACGAGGTGGAGGTGTTAACAGTGCATCTGTAATTGTAACATGTCCAAATGTTTGTTGTGTAATACAAAGAGAGGGCACTGAGGGAAATAAGCAAATTGATGTTGCTGGGCAGGCAGAGAGCAATGAAGTAATTTGTACAGATGATGTGGGACAAATCCAAATACCACCAGGTGGAATAGATCTAGTAGCAGATTGTTGGTTTGATGGTGATGACAGAACTAATGATGGTGAGTTAACTGTCGAAAATATTGGTTCATTTAGAATAGATACAATGTGTACAGCACGTGAATGTAATGCGGGGGGAACATGTCAAGCAACGCCACAGGCAGCAATAAATTTAAATGAATGCAAGAGTTCATGTAACTCAAATGTGGATTGTTCAAGTGGAAGTATGATTGAGACACGACCGTAAATCTGGATAAAAAATAATTCAAAAAATCTCATTTTGTATAAAGGGTGAGATTTTTTATTTGACAAAGCACATTTTTTGTGATATACTATAATCAATGAAGAATCGGGTGATTTATATAAATTTTTTTGTTTGTATAATTACTCGATTTTTTTTGTAAAAATAAATATTAAAAATAAATATATGGTAGATGGTGAAAAATGCTCCGTGTGTGGTGATTGTTGTGGAGAGGACATAATAAAAGAACATAAAAAAATAGAACAAAATGAAGATATATCTTTTGCAGCATTGTTAGCTCTTGTGCCAGCAATGACTATGACACTTTTTAATCTTATGGGACTCATTTAATTTAAATAAGATTGATACAAAACAGACAGTTTAGCTAGTCTGTTTTTATTACCCTCAAAAACCA
>JAOZNB010000046.1 GCA_029933995.1 Candidatus Moraniibacteriota bacterium
TAGTTCTTAGTGATAAACTCAATCATTGGAAATTGAAAAAGATAGTTAAAGATGTTCTAGAAGGTGGTAAGAAAGTTTCTATTAAGCAGATCAATGAAACTATCTTTATCAAATATCGTGATGATGAGATGGCAAATATCATCAAGGAGTATGCAGGCAGAAAGAAAAAAACTATTATTTTTTGTGAGAGTGTTTTTCACGCAAATAATTTTCAGAAATTTTTTCCACGTTCTGCTGTACATCACTCAAAAGAAGGGACGCCAGAAACTCGACGAAGAGTTTTGCAGGATTTTCGTGATGGAAACTTGCAGTTTATTCTGGCAATCAATCAGTTGAATGAAGGTATTGATGTGCCTGATGCAGAAATCATTGTTAAGGCAAGGCATACAGATTCTCAGAATGTATTTTTTCAGCAATTAGGTAGGGGATTAAGAAAAATTGCAAATAAAGAAAAAGTAATTATTTTGGATTTTGTAGGTAATTGCCATAGATTAGTTTATTTGAAAGAGATGGCTCGTAGAATTAAGAAAGAAGCGGGTAATAACTTTGAATTAACAAAAGATATTCTCAAGGTATCAGGTAAAGGATTTGGTTTTATCTTTAAAAAAGAACACATAAATATTTTGGAGGTAATAGAGAGAATAAAAAATAGTAGGAAATTTATTTCAGATATTCCACATTTATTTGCAGAATATTCATCGAAAAATGAGTTACCAGTAGATAAAGTGATTGCTGGTAGTCCTAAAAGACTTAAGTGGATTTGCTCTAAATGTGGACATAAATGGCAAACAAGTGCGGCTTTACGCACTAGTCAGAAAACTGGTTGTCCAGCATGCGCTAATCAGGTTGTAACTAAAACTAACAATCTTGCTGTTAAACGTCCTGGTCTCGCTAAAGAATATTCACCGAAGAATAAATTGCCTGCAAACAAGGTAATTGCCACTACAAGGGAAGTCTTGTTGTGGATATGTCAAAAGTGTAAGCATGAGTGGCACGCAACAGGTGACAATCGAGCAAGGAATGGAAGAGGTTGTCCAGCATGCGCTGGTAAGGTTGTAACTAAAACTAACAATCTTGCTGTTAAACATCCTAAGCTTGCCAAGGAATATTCATTAAAGAACGAATTGCCTGCAAATAAAGTCTGTGCAGGTGCAAATAAAGAGTTCTTATGGATTTGCTCTAAATGCAAGCATGAGTGGCAAGCATTGGGAAGCAGTCGCGTAACTGGCATTGGTTGTCCAGCATGTGCCAATCAGGTTGTAACTAAAACTAACAATCTTGCTGTTAAGTGTCCTGATCTTGCTAAAGAATATTCACCGAAGAATAAATTGCCTGCAAATAAGGTGATTGCGGGCACAAACAAAGTGCTCTACTGGATTTGTGGGGAGTGTGAATATGAGTGGGAGTTATCAGGAAATTGTCGTGTGCGAGGAGAAAATTGTCCAGCGTGTGCTGGCAGAGTTGTAACAGAAAAAAACAATCTTGCTGTTACGCATTCTGAACTTGCCAAAGAATATTCCTTGAATAATAAATTGCCTGCAAATAAAGTTTATGCGGGTACGATTAACGAGTTTCTATGGATTTGTCAGAAGTGTGAATATGAATGGCAAGCATCTGGTTATATGCGTGTTAGGGGAAAACGTTCATGTCTAGCATGTAAGGGGAAGGTTGTAACAGAAAAAAACAATCTTGCTGTTACATATCCTAAGCTTGCTAAGGAATATTCTCCAAAGAATGAGGTGCCTGCAAATGAGATTTTTGCAAGAGCATATAAAAAAGTTTGGTGGATCTGTTCTGTATGTGAGCATGAATGGCAAACAGACGTTAGACATCGTGCATTAGGCAGAGGTTGTCGAAAATGTAGTCGAAAGAAAAAAACTCAGTATAAAACCTGGGAAGAAGCTTTGGTTGCTGTGCAAAAAATTGATGGAATAGTGGGTGCAATTACTTATAAACAGCTATATAAAGGTGACCCAAAATTACCATCAGATTTGTATAAGTATAAAGATTTTCCAGGTTGGAAGAAATTTCTTGGACAAAAAAATTCTTGAAAAGGAGATATAGTTAAATACCTCATCGATCATAACAATGATTGGTGAGGTTTTTCTTTTGTAAAAAACTGCATTAAGTTAGTATTTTTACCACAAAAAGTTCGAATGTCATTACCTACTCGGTCCAGCACCATCTGGTACAGGGCTCGGCTCCTGATTCTACAAAAACCGCTTATTTAGGCGGTTTTTGTTTGTTTTTAGAGCAGATATCTAGTTTAGTGGGTAGTATGGATTTTAGTTTAAATAAAGAGAAAATAGGTTATTTTAGATGTTTTTTGTCCATAGTTGAATAGGTACTATAGATTTTAGCTTGAATAAAGGTTTTAATATGTATTGACATTATTATTTATCTATAGTATAATGAGTAGTATGAATAATAAAAATATACAATATGAAGTGATTGTAACTACTTTGTTGAATAGTGGGGCTTTTGCTATTTCTGATATTGAAGCTAATAGTGAGTTGTCTCGTAAGGCTGTGGGGAATGTGCTTAGAAATCTTGTCGAGATAGATATTTTGAAAAAGACAGCAAAAAGCGGTTCTGGAGTTAGATACAAACTTGCGGTTAATGAGAATGCTATCAAGTTTGTTTTTGAGAGTGTTGATCAAATTACAATCAGTGAGATAGCGTTGGTATGGGGAGTTAGTGTTGCAAGTGCAAAAAAATATATTAAAAAATTTGTTGATGAAGGTATTTTGAAAAAGAACGGACTGCCACCAAAAAAAATTATATATACCTTTATTAGTAAAAGTGATTATAAATTTACAGAGGAACAGGAGGAGATTATTAATAAATACTATAGTCATACTACGCCAGATGGGCAATTGCTTGAGGGGGTGGTGGGTTTTGTTTATTGGGCAGAAAATAGATCTGGCAGGAAAGATGTTGAGAAGCTCGCAAGTGAATATATTGAAATGCGAGAGAAATATTTTGGAAAGAAAAAATCTATTCTCATGATTGATGCAAGTGATAAATTGGAACATGTTTTTGGAGAGGATGTTTATATAAAAAAACTATTTCACAGAGACTTTGATGCATTGCCAGTTTTTGGAAAAACTAATTTGAGTCAAATGGTAAGAACAGCAAAATCTGGTCGTACTAATGTAGTACTTATGAACGGAATCGTAAATGAAATACAGGATAGTGTAAATGAAATTATAAAAAAATATGAGGTTGATTGTGTGGGATTTATACCACCAACTGTGGCTAGGAAAGCACAACTTATGACATTTATTAATAAAAAATTGAATGTTGGAAAATGCAAAAAAATAAATATTTCAAAAGTACAAAATCTTGTGCCAGTTCAACAAAAAAGTTTGAAAAAAATAGATGATAGAATATTAAATGCACAAAAAACTATTCAGGTAGATACTGATAACATATGCGGAAATGTCTTGTTGATTGATGATGTGACGGGGTCTGGAGCTACATTGAATCAGACTGCAAAAAAAATAATGGAAAAAAATAATGCACAAAATGTATATGCTTTTACAATAACAGGAAGCGCAAAATCTGGAGTATTTGATGTAATAGGTGAGGCTTAGATTTTATCTATTTTGGAAATAAAATGTAAGTGCAGCAAGGTGAAATGTAAATATTTTTTTAGGAGATTTTTTAACTAGCGCCTCTACTTTATTTTCAGGTATCCATTTTTGATTACGTGTTTCACTTTCTTGTTCTATAAATTTTCCGTCCTCTACTTCACAAAGAAATGTAAAACTAATCCAAGGGAGACCATTTTTAAGTTGTTGTTGTGCACAAAATGGTCTAAAACCAAATGTAGCATCGTCATGGGGTGTTAAAGTTTCTGTACGTGTATTTGGTTCAATGACTTTTACATGAAGTCCTGTTTCTTCAAATACTTCACGTTTAAGTGCTTCATGTGCAACCTCATATGCATATATATGATCCGTAGGTAATTCTAATGTTCCACTATAATGAGGGTCATCCTTAGGTTTCCATCGTGTTCGCATGAGAATATGTTGAGTGCCTTCAATTTTTTTCTTACGATTGCTGTTACCACAGGACGACACAATTTATCTGATGGATGCATAATGATATGTGATTATATTATTAAACTATAGGTATTATCATTATAACACCTTTCGATATTTATTAGGATATATTGGTAAGTTGTTTTTTAACAAAATTACATATAAGAATTTAAAATTTAGAAGAGAAAAATGCTATGAAACAGTCGGAAGAGTCAGGATATAAATCTTTTAGATGAGCATAATTTTGTTACACTGGTTATTAGTTATGAAGGGGCTAAACAGCTGATAATGAAAAATGAGTATGATGTTGTTTTGTCTGATTGCTAAATGCCAGCATCCATCAGTAATTCAGCAATTTCTATTAATGCAGTAGATTTATGAGAGACTGTGCACAATGGTTTATTTTTGGTGTTTTCAGCTACTATGAGAGGCGTACGTTTTGTAATAGTTACAGATCATCGGGATTGGGTATCAGCAATATTTGATGATTTGCATGAGTCACAAGCGATAAATAGTCAGCCTGTGTTGTTTATTAATTACATGAGTAAAAAATGGGACTTGGCTTTGGAAAAGATTATGAGTTTATAAGTTATTTGAGTGACGTAAAAGAGTAAAAGAAATAATTTTCTTTTACTCTTTTTTCTTTTAATTTAAGAAAATTTAAACATAGATTTTAAAGATTTCTATGTTTGTGGCTAAATTACTTTACAAATTATGAATTTTGTGTTATTATGCTTTGTTCAGTTAATTTAAAAATTAAAGACAAAGTAGAGTGATTTAATTGTCAAAAATGATAACCAAAAACAATGGAGTTGAAATTATGAATGCTCATGTATTATCAAGGACGTGGAAAATATTGATAGTAATATTATTATTGAATTGCTTGGTTCTTGTAGGAGGTGCATCACTTGGAGCTTATAAAGCAATGAAAAGCATGGATATGTTAAGTGTTGCTATTATGACTCGTGTAAAGGTTGATAGTATTCAAAAAATGGTTGAATATATTCTTGAAGACACTGTTGAAGTACTTAATATTATTAGGAATTTCAATGGTGAGGATGATATAATCATTCGTTATGTAGAAGCATCTGACATGGATTTAGAAAGAAGTGTTTTGTTGGATTCAAGATTGTCGGAAGATGCACAAATACAACTGTATTATAAAAATACAACTGTTGGTAAGAAAATTGTAGCAGTTGCAGTTGACCGTCAGTTCATCAGAACCTCATATTTAGATTTAGACGTTTCTGATAATTTTGAATTTGTTAAGGAGTTTAATAAAATTCAAAAAAAATATACGCAGTTAAATGAGGGTCAAGATATTCAATTTGTTACTAGAGCATATTCTGAGCAACAACTTGAAGTAATGAAATCATATGTTCCTATTGTAGCTATTTTGCGTCAGGAAGTAGTTTATTTTTCTAGAAAAATTGTGAATGAGACAGTTAATCAATTTTTTTTATCTGATGCAATTAATGAATCTATAAAACTTGAAATAGAATATTCACTTCAATTAGTACGGTTGTCAGAAACTAATTGGCCTTTGATTTTTGGTGAATATGTATGGAATAACCACCAAAATCAAATTTATTTTTTTAATATTCAATTTTTAATATTAAAAATTTTAAAATGGTTATGGTTGGCTAATGTACTTTTTATTCTTTGTTTACATCTATTTCGAAAAGATTTTTGGTATCTTCTTGTTAATGAGTTGAATAAGCAAGGATTATCGTTGAATTTTTCAGTAGTATATTCATTGATTAAATCAAATTGGAAATTAATAGTATTTCCTATAGATGTGACTATCGCACAAGAGATAATTCAAGAAGAGTGTCTCAAGCTAAAGGAAGATAGAGAGCGTGAGAATATTCGAATTAAAGCAGTTGAACTTTTTGGAGAAGTTCAAAAAATGCTTGATATAGATGATTCTCAATTAGGGATATTAAAGCATTATTATAATTGTGCTACAGATCCTAGAAAGAAGCTAAATGTAGCATGGCAAAATTTGGTTATTTTGGGACAGCAATTGAGGAATATTAAAATGCGTAAGCAAAATATATCTGCATTGTTGAATGATGAGGTGATAAATGTTAATCAGAGAAAGAAGAAGAGGTTAAAAAAATCAAATCACAAAAGTTGTAATTTAATTAATGACCTTGAAGGAATGTTGCCGTCAAATCACCAGGTGAATTTATCTACTTGGAATGATAATAATTGTCGGTGTTTATCTCGGGCATTAATTATTTTGGAAAAGATGCATCCAGAGGCCGTTTCGCGATTGTTGAATAAGAGAGATCTTAAAAATCTGATGATGATGAGAAACCCTTTTATGAAAGCAATTGAGGTAAGGAATGAAAAAATTATTTTTAAGTGTTTGGGTATTACTGTCAAACGAAAAAATAAAAAAACCTCAAAAGAAACTTTAATATTACAATTACCAAAAGATTTGCGAGTTATTGTCATTGGAGTAGGTCAAGCTGTTAAAAAGCAACAAGACTTCAAAGATGCAATAATTGAATTGGGTGCTAATTTTGGTGGATTTATTTATGCTGATAATTTGCGTAAGGTAAAGTCTGCTGCACAATTAGCAAAAAATGGAAGTGCATTGGTTGTGCTCACCACGAGACATTTGAGTCATAAGGCTAGTGGAGAGATGAAAAATGTACCAAACGTTGTCCAAGTGCAAAGTCTTTCAACGGAGAGATTTAAGGAAGAGCTAGTAAAAGGGTATAACTCTTTGAAATAACAGTTATAGTCAGAGACTTCATTAATTATAATTATGATTAATGAAGTTTTTATTTTGTGTAATATAATTATTTTGTGTATCAGCGTTGACGAAGATTTAATAAAGTGTAATACTTATCTATCAAGTTATTTACCAATAAAAATATAATAAACTGTAATTATAAGGAGCATTGATATGAAGAAAATTGCTATCATTTCTGATATTCACGGAAATCTGGAAGCATTAGAGACTGTGTTATTTGACATTGAAAAGCAGGATGTTCAAGATGTATATTGTTTGGGTGATATCGTGGGCTATGGTCCATACCCTAAAAAGTGTTTGGACATAATTAGGAAAAAAGCAACTATTATTGTAACGGGCAATCATGAATTGGGAGTGTTGAGACATGTATCCTTTTCTGATTTTAGGTCAGTGGCACGTGCTGGGATTGAGTTTAGCAGAAGACAATTAAGTAAGTCTGATTTGATATTTTTGCAATCATTGCAAGTGGTAAAAATTGTAAAGAACCTTGATTTGACTTTGATACATGGTTCATTTACTGGCATTGGTTCTCCTAATGGACTTCAAGTTTGGGGCCGTATTCGTGATATGGAAGATGCTATGTACGAATTAGAGCATTCTCCAACGCGACTATGTTTTGTTGGTCATATTCATGTACCATTTGTTATAGATGATTCAGGAAAATGGTACGAAGGGTTAACGGAAGATGTGGTTCTCAAAAAGGACAAAAAATACCTTATCAATGTAGGGAGTGTGGGTCAGCCACGTGATAAAAATCCTATGGCTTGTTACGGAATTTTGTCTATAGGAGAAGGTAAGACAATTTTCAAAATACAAAGAGTGTTTTATAATATTCAAAAAACAGTTGATGCAATTTATGGAGTAGAATTACCAGAATATTTAGGTAATCGCTTACTTAAGGGAGAATAATTAAGTTGCTAAATAATAAACAATATCAAGCAGAATGAAAAAATATTTTTTCATTCTGCCTTTATCTTTAATAGTATTGATTAATAAGCTTCAAAAACGAGTTCTTAATTTAGAACAAATGAGATAGGCTAGTAAGTAAGGTTTAGAAAATAATTTTTTCTAAACCTTTTTTATTGATTTTTTCACTATATATTGCATAATTTGTCTATTGTAAAAATCAATCAGATGAAAGAACACTAGTTCATTAAAAAAAGGGGAGGGGCATGGATAGAATTGTTACATGGCCAAATGGCATTACAATAACAAGAGGATTTATTGGTATATTAGGGATAGAATTTGCTATACAGTCACAAATTTTGAGTAGTATTTTTGATATTGATTATCGTGCAATTGCAGTAAAATCAGTTATATTTATAATAGGTATTTCCATTTTATTTGTATTTGGCATGGCACCAGACTTCATTGATGGATGGGTTGCTAGGAGATTTAATCAAAGAACATACATTGGAGAGTTTATAGATCCGTTGATAGATAAAATTTTATTTTATTGGGCAACACTGCGTATATTTGTGGATGACGCTTAGTTACCAATACTATTTTTTTTGGTAACGTGCGATATTATATCAACAATATTACATTTTATAAAAACTGGTGGTGCAGTGATGTCTGGTAAAATTAAATTTGTGTCGCAATGTGTAACCTTGGGATTATTTGCATGCGGTGTAATTTTTGTTAGTAATTTATTTTTTATAATGGCAAATAGTATGCTGGTGTGTGCAAGTATTTGCGCTGTGCATTCATTGTGGTATCGTATAAAAAATTAGAGAATTATAAAAGAAGTGTTTTTTAAATAAAAGCACTTCTTTTTTTGATGTTTTTATTATATGATTAATAAGTAATCTTTATTGAAAATTATGAAAATCATTACATGGAATGTAAATGGCTTGAGAGCTGTTGAACGTAAACAATCAATTCAAGAATTAATTGAGAATCAAAAACCAGATGTTTTATTTTTACAAGAAACTAAAGGTAAAAAGGAACAATTTAGCAAATATCTTACACAAAATGAAGAATATAGACAATTTTATCACAGTGCCGAGAAGCCAGGGTATGCTGGAACAGGAATTTGGATTCGACATAAATTATTACAAAAAACGAGGAGGCTTAATTTTAATATGCATGTTCCACATCTCAAAGATGTTTACTTAGAAAATGATGAAGTAATGCAAAATATAAAAGAAGGTGATAGTGTTGATATGAGTAATGTACCAAATATGGATGAGGGTAGAATATCACACCTTTCTTTCATATATAAAGAAAAGATATATGATCTTGTGTCAATATATTTTCCAAATGGCGGAAAGAGTGATCAGGCATGGAAAGATAAATTAGTATTTTTTGATAAAGTTTTGGAACATATGAATGGACTCAGAAAACTTGGTCATGAGGTTATTGTAGGAGGTGATATGAATGTTGCACATACTGAAATTGATATTGCACGTGCAAAGGAAAATGAGGGTAAAATTGGTTTTCATCCAAAAGAGCGTGCATGGATGGATAAAGTAATAAAAAATGATTGGGTGGATGTGTGGCGCGACAAAAATCCAGAAATAAAAGATGTCTATTCATGGTGGAATGTAATTACAAAGGCACGTGAGCGGAATGTGGGGTGGAGAATTGATTATTTTTTTATGGATAAAAATTCAGCAGATAACATAAAAGAAGTAAAATATTTAAAAGAACAGAGGGGCTCTGATCATTGCCCTTTGATGATAAAAATATAATAAGTAAATTATATATATGAAACATAAAATTATTCCATCATTACACAGCTTAGTAATAATAATAATCTGCTTTGCATTAGCAGGATCATTTATTTTTTTGAGTATGCAAAAATTAAATGAAGATGTGGAAATGATAACTGAAGCTATTGATATTGT
>JAOZNB010000047.1 GCA_029933995.1 Candidatus Moraniibacteriota bacterium
GACATAAGTAATTAATGTGTGGTATAATGAATATGTTTTGAAATATACAAAAAAATACAAATATTTATATGAATAAAAAAGGATTTACATTTATTGAGGTTATCATTATTTTCACGATTATTTTTATCATGACAGCTGTTATGATGAGTATGTCGTATAAGGAACGTGCGTCAAAAGAAATTACAACTGTTGCTCACGAGGTAGTGGCAAGTATTCGTGAAGCTCAAAATAATGCTTTAACAGGAAAACAAAGAGGAAATGACCAGTTGCCATGTGCTTTTAAATTTGGTTTAGTTAATTTAAATAGTGCAACTCCACCAAGATATACAGGATATCAAATGTTTCATTCTGCACGTGATTTAGACGGTACATGTCCTGTTGATGATGCAACTGGTGTAAGTACTTCATTTTTCAATGCGAATAAATTACCTGGTGGTATGACAATTTTTGCTCGAGGTAAGGATACAAATAATGTTGAAACAAAAAAAGATCATATTATATTTAAGGTTCCTTATGGTGGATTTATTATTAAAGATAATGGCTCTGATAATGAGGCATATGTCGGTAGTGATATAATAATTGAAAAAGGTGATAAGAGATATCATATTTGTGTACATTCAACAGGTTTAATAGAAGAACTCGGGTTTAAAGATGCAGAGTTTGCTTGTCCGTTTTAATAATTAATTGTATGAAAAATAAAAAAGGATTTTCAATTGGGGAGGTTATGGTTGCTGCGTTTATTCTGATTACAGGTATAGTGGCGGCGGTAGTTCTTACTGTGAAGAGTACTGATAACATAGGGGATAGTCGTAGAGCGACTATTGCTTCAGCACTTGCACAGGAGGGAGTGGAATTGGTACGTAATGTACGTGATAATAATGTAACAGAACAAACATGTGGTGGAGGCAGTGATAGATGTACTGCATTTGATGGTAATGGATTTCTTAATTTGAGCTCAAGTGAAACAAAACATACTATTGGATACGGTATTAAGGGGGATGATGTATTGAGAATGCATGCAGCTGGATTGGAAAGATTGTATATTAATCCACATAATTATACATATACGCATATACCAGGTGGCGCAAATGTATCCCCATTTAAGCGTATGATTTTTATTTCATATGAAACTTCGACAGGAGTGCCTTTAATGTCTGCTGAAAATGATGAAATTATCGCTAATATTACAAGTGTTGTAGTTTGGGAAAAAGGAGTCTTACCAAATGATGTAAGTAATATTGAAGATGAGTGTAAAATTGGAAAGAACTGTGCATTTGCACAAACAAAGTTAACATCATGGATTAATTATGATTGATATGTTACATAAAAAAAATAAAATGAAAAAAGGATTTACTCTTATAGAAATGATGGTATCAGTTTTTATATTTGCACTTATGATGACAGCAATAGCAAGTGTGTTTGCAAGTCAAATTAGAGCATATAAAAATGCACATACATTGCAAGGTGATTTAGAAAATGCACAATTTGCACTTAATTATATTTCAAAAACATTGCGTACAGCATCACTTATTGGGTATGGTTCCAATTCGAGTATGCAGGATTTATTAGATAGAAAGCAATTTGGAACTACTGAGTATGATAATGATTTTTATTTAAAACCGATTGAGCAAAATGAAGGACTCATTTTGTATGATTTTTCACAGGAATATTGTGTAAGGTTTACTTTTCAAGATGGAACTCATCACACTTCCTACGATAGACCTGCTTTGTGGGTGGAAACGCAAGAGGGTGTGGGCATTGATGAAATTGAAAAGTGTTTAGATATAAATACGTGGGAAAATACATCAATTGGTGAATACAAAGATCAACGTTTAACATCTGGTGTTGTAGATGGTAAATTTCAAGTAGCGCCTACTAGGTATAGAGATCATCAAGGATCTAGAGGTACAGATACAATTGGTAGAGCAATAGTATCGATGAAGGTTGAGCCTGCAAATAACAAAGATGAAGATTCTGTGAATCCCGTGTATATTCAGAGTTCAGTTTCACTTAGGGATTATCCATCAGATTTGAGTTTTTAGAAATAAATAGAAATTAAAATTATGATTAAAAAAAAGTCTCCTTCGCTAAAACTACGGCGAACAAAAAAAGGTTCAGTGTTAGTTTTTGCACTTATTATTTTATCTTTTATACTTGTATCAGCTTTTTCGCTTGCTTCAATTTCTCTTATAGAAAGGCGTAGTGCAGATATATCTGTAAATTCTGCAACAGCATTTCAAAATTCTGATAAAGGTATGGAAGAATTTTTGCAAAAATTATATAAAGATTTGGATCAAAATGATGATTTAGACGAACTTGCTGCACAGCTTGATGGATATGTATGTGATGATGGTGGAAGAAGTCATGCAGCACGTATTGGTGATGAAACAACAAAGTTTATTATTACCGCATACAAAGAGAATCCAAATCCAAATCCAACCAATCCAGACGATAATTGGAATGTGGTTGAAATTGATGATTGTGCAACATCCCTTGCAGATGTATCACGATTTCGTGCTACTGGAAATCATAATAATGCGGCACGTGCGGTATTTTTGAAATTGAGGGATAGCTTGACACGCGGTTTAGTTGCCCATTGGTCATTTGAGGATCGTGCACATGTTGCACGTGTTACACCTGAAGCAGATAGTGAAAATAGGATTTCATTTTTGGCACAGGATTATTCAAAACAAAATCATACACTTACATTATGTAATATAGATCAAGATGTCGATGATCCTCTCGAAATTACGGTTATTGATAGTGGGAGCGAGACGGTTATGAATATACAGGAATTTTCTCCTGAGTGTAGTTTTGTTAGTGCTGGGAGCGGGATGAATCCTGCTCGTGGATACAATGATAATGGTGATGATGAATATCATGTAGATGGCGCATGGCGAGAGGGAATTGTTGAAGAAATACTCACAACGACAGGTGCTCATGGTGATAATTCAAGCCAAGAAGCATTGTATTTTGGGAATAGTACTTATTTAGCATCATATTTTGATAGTAGTTGTGGAACAGATGATGTAAATTGTATAGAGGATTCTGATGATAAATTAGCAGTTGAAGATGGTATAGCAATTTCCTTGTGGGTAAAACCAAGTTCAATAGGTGCAAGTGGTTATCTCGTGTCAAAATATAACGACAGTAGTGACAAGGGTTATGAATTATATTTAAATAGTGGAAATGTTTGTTTTAGATTAAATAATATTGATGGTTGTGCTAGTGACCTTACACTAGATGATGATTGGCATCATGTGGTTGCGCGTTGGAGAGAAGTTGATGGTGATATGGAAGTTTTTGTAGATGGCAAAAAGACAAATTTAAATAAATCAACTAGTGCATCTATCGGAGATATAATGGGTGAAAAAATAGTTATTGGAGCACAAAGTGATCCAATTGGAAATTATTTTACAGGAGTAATTGATGACGTGCGGATTTGGAATCGTGCATTAACATGTAATGAAGTTTATAAACTTTGTAATGATGCTGTAAAGATTTCAGGTGCTGTTACTTGTGTGATGGATGCATGTGCAACATAAGCTTGTTATTTATGAAAAAAACCTCTCATTTTAATGAGAGGTTTTTTGTTTTTGGATTGTGGTGTAGAATAGTAGGATGAATATGGATGTATTTGAATTTTTAAAAGTATTTTTTATAAAGTATGGTGATTAAATTAACGAAAAAACAGGCTAGTGAACGTGTTGTAAAATTGACTGATGAGATTGATCGGTTGAGAGTTCTTTATCATGTAAAAGATGATCCTACAATAGATGATGTGGTTTATTCATCTTTGATGGATGAGTTGCGAGGTTTGGAATCATTGTATCCAGAGCTTATGAGTGCTACTAGTCCTACTCAGAGGATTGGTGGTGTGCCGTTGGAAAAGTTCAAGAAGACTACACATAAAGTTAGACAGTGGTCTTTTGATGATTTATTTGATTTTGATGAATTGAAAAAATGGGAGGAAAAACTTATGCGGATGATGGTGAAAAAAGGTTTTAATAATAAACCAGAATATTGTGCAGAAATTAAAATTGATGGACTTAAGATTATACTGACTTATGAAAAGGGTGAACTAGTTACAGCGGCGACGCGGGGTGATGGTGTGATAGGTGAGGATGTGACACATAATATCAAAACGATTCATAGCATACCGCTCAAATTGAAATATCCTATTGATCTGGTTGCTGTGGGTGAGGTGTGGTTGCCTGAGAGTGAGTTACAGAGGATTAATGGTGAGCGTGAAAAAACGGGTGAAGCAAAATTTGCAAATGCACGTAATGCTGCAGCTGGCTCTATACGACAATTAGATCCTGCTGTTGCTTCAAGTCGTGGTTTGGAGATGTTTGTCTATGATATTGATTTGATACAAAATAATAGTTATTTTGCAAATCCATTGACACAGACTGACGAATTAGAAGTTTTGCAGGATTTGGGATTTAAGGTAAATACACAATATAAAAAATGTAAAAATATACAAGAAATAGAAGATTTGTATAAATCGTGGGTAGACAAAAGAAATGCACAAGATTATGCAATTGATGGAATTGTAATCAAGACAAATGATAATAAAATACAAGATGCTTTGGGATATACTGGGAAAAGTCCACGATTTGCAATTGCATATAAATTTCCTGCGGAACGTACGACAACTGTTGTAGAAGATATTAATGTACAAGTTGGGAGAACAGGTGTACTTACCCCTGTTGCACATTTGCGACCAGTAGCAGTAGCAGGGACTACTGTTGCTAGAGCAACACTTCATAATGCGGATGAGATAGCACGACTAGGTGTAAAAATTGGAGATACAGTTGTGATACAGAAGGCTGGTGATATTATCCCAGAAATTGTAGAAGTACTTACCAATATGCGTACAGGAGTTGAAAAAGAATTTGATATGATTAGTGCGTGTAAAGAAATTTGTGGCGGTCCAATTATTAAAGATGTTATTGGTGTAAAGGGTGAGGAAGAGAGTGCTGCCTATTATTGTAAAGATAAAAATTCATTTGTAATTCAAAAAGAACGATTGAGTCACTTTGTTTCCAAAAAGGGAATGAATATTGATGGGTGTGGTGAAAAAATTATTGAGCAGTTGATGAATGAGGGAATTGTTTCTGATGCGGCAGATATTTTTGAATTAAGGATTGGAGATATTGATCATTTGGAGCGTTTTGCAGATAAATCGGCAGAGAATTTAATTGATGCAATTGAGGTGGCAAAGAAAATAAAATTAGAAAAGTTTTTGTTTGCTTTAGGGATTCGATATGTTGGTGAGGAAACTACTGTTTTGATTGTAAGTAATTTGGACAAAGTTACAACACAAA
The DNA here is from genome assembly GCA_029933995.1 of Candidatus Moraniibacteriota bacterium. GTDB lineage: Bacteria > Patescibacteriota > Minisyncoccia > Moranbacterales. Next base: position 5,331 of record JAOZNB010000047.1, read on the forward strand.
AAATAAAGAATTTAAATGATGTGCAAAATATTTTTGCGCAAGTAAAAATTGAGCAGTGGGAAGGTATTGATGGTATAGGTGGCCGTGCAGCCAGTAGTCTGGTGCAATGGTTTGGTGATGAAAAGTATAAAAAGATGTTACAGAGAATGTATGAGTCGGGAGTAGAAATAATTGTAATACAAAATACGTCTGTAAATAATGATATTGCAGGAAAGTCATTTGTTTTGACTGGCACGCTCACGTCATTGACACGTGATGAAGCAAAAGAACTTATTCGAGATGCTGGTGGAAAAATCGTGTCTAGTGTAAGTAAAAATACTGATTATGTACTTGCTGGAGAGAAAGCGGGTTCAAAATTAATAAAGGCACAAAAGTTGGGTGTGAGTGTTATCAATGAAGATGAATTGCGAGAATTGCTTTGAAACTTTTTTATGATTATGCAAAACCCCCTCTGTCCTGTCGGACATCTCCCCCTTAACAACCCTCCTTCGCCAAAGGCTACGGCGGGCAAAGAAGGGGGAGAGGATGATAGTTAAGGTTGAGGTTTGAAGTGTTGAGTATTTATTAACCAAAACCCCCCCCCCTTTTTTTTTGAAGGGGAGGATTGAGGAGGGGTTAGAAGGTTATCAAGTAAATAAAAAGTATCATATCATCAAAATCTTTTTTTTTCGTAATTATATGTAAGAGTAGAAATTAAGAAGATGTTAAAAGTGTTAATGTACAAATTTCAATTTTACAATAGTTTTATTGAGATTACTCTATTGTTAAACACTTCTTGTGATTGCAATAGTAGTAGTGTTGTTTATTAATATTGCTTGAAGAGTTTATTTGTGAGATAATATAATTATAACTTTTCAATATGTCAACCATGGTAGAGGAAAAAAAAGAAGTTGTTGATAATCAGATTATCTCTAATGATAAAAAAAAGATTTCAACAGTAAATCAAAGTCAATCTCAAAATAAGACAAAGCAAAAAATGCATTATAGCGGTTTTTGGGTGCGTGGAGCAGCATTACTTATAGATAGTTTTGTAATCATGATTATTACAATAGTCATTGGATTGCCTATAGGTATTGTTTTGAGTTTGTTGGGTGTGGTTTTAGGACCATTCGGATTTATTATGCAATTTTTGGTAAGTATTTTGGGGTTATTGATTGCATGGGCGTATTTTATTTTCATGACATACAAGTTTCAGGCAACACTTGGTAAGATGGCGGTAGGGGCAGAAGTACTTGGTGAAGATGATAAAAAATTATCATTTGGTGACGTGGTGTTACGTGAAACTGTGGGTAAATTTGTGTCTAGTTTTTTGTTTAGTATTGGGTATATTATGACTGCATTTACAAGTAAAAAACAGGGCTTGCATGATTTTATTGCTAGATCAGTTGTAATTTACAAAGATCCTGTAAAGGGATCAAATACTGCTGTTGTTGTAGTTACTTATATTTTATATAGTATCTTCATATTCTTTTTTATAGTTTTAATTACAAGTATCATTGCCTTGTCTAGTTTTTTATTATTTAATGAGGCAGCCAATTCTAATAAATTTAATGCAGAAGAGGTAATATGGAATAATGGATTAGAAGAAATTATGGGAGATATGCCAATTGACGAAATGGGGCTAGATATAGGTGATGATGAGATTAACTTTATTGAGTTACAGGACATGTTGGGAGAGGACGGGTTACAGATAGATATGAGTGATGTGGACTTTGAAGATATATTTTAAATAATAGATTAGGATAAAAATATGGAATTAACAAAGGATGAAGTGCGTGACGTTGCACTGCTTGCAAGGATTGGAATAACAGATGAAGAGGCTGATTTATATCAAAAAGACCTTTCGTCTGTATTTGGTTATTTTGATAAATTACAAGAAGTTGATACAAAAAATGTTGAAGAGATAGGACATATTACAGGAGTAACAAATGTATATCGAGATGACAAAGTGCAAGAAATGTCTGATGAGGGTAAAAAAATGATTATGAAGAGTATTCCTGAAGAACGAGAGGGTTATATTAAGGTGAAGAGTGTTTTGTAAAAAATTAATATGTACATACGCATATTATAATGCGTTTCTACTAACTACTAACTATGATTCGAGATTTACATGAAAAATTATTAAATGGTGAGACAAGCGCTACAAAACTTGCAGAACAATCTTTTGCAGTAATTGATGAAAAAGATTCAGAATTACATGCATTTTTGACAGTTACAAAAGAATTGGCATTGGAGCAAGCAAAGGTAGTTGATGAAAAAATCAAGAAAGGAGAAAAAATAGATATGTTAGCGGGATTACCTTGTGCTCTTAAAGATAATATTTGTGTAACAGGTACGCGGACAACTGCAGCATCAAAAATATTGGCAGAATACATTGCACCATATGATGCTACTGTGACTGCACGCGTAAAAGAAAATGATGTAGTTATTATAGGAAAAACTAATTTGGATGAATTTGCATGCGGAGGTAGTACTGAGAACAGTGCTTTTGGTCCAAGTAAAAATCCAGTAGACACAAGCCGTGTGCCAGGTGGGTCTAGTGGTGGAAGTGTTGTTGCTGTAGCAAGTGATGAAGTGGTGTGGGCACTTGGTACTGATACTGGAGGATCTGTGAGGCAACCATCTAGTTTTTGTGGAACTGTTGGACTGAAACCTACATATGGGCGTGTATCACGGTACGGTGTTATCGCAATGGGTTCAAGTCTTGATCAAGTTGGACCTATTACAAAAACTGTGGAAGATGCTGCAATTGTTCTTAGTCGTATTTCAGGCCGTGATGAACTTGATGCAACAAGTGCAAAGAGTAGTGAAAAACCGTATGAGGATTATTGTGTGGGTGATATTGCTGGTGCAAAAATTGGTATTCCAAGTGAATATTTAGGTGAGGGATTGGATGATGGTGTAGCTGAAGTATTTATGAAAGCAGTTGAAAAATATAAAGAATTAGGTGCTGAAATAGTAGATGTGCACTTACCTCATACAGAATATGCTCTTGCAACATACTATATCATTATGCCGTCAGAATTGAGTTCAAATTTGGCACGATTTGATGGTATAAGATACGGTGGCATGAAAGAGCTTGATCCTCAAACTGTATTGGAACAATATTTAGAAACTCGAGGAAAAGGTTTTGGTCCAGAAATTAAACGACGTGTAATGTTGGGAACTTATGCATTATCAGCAGGTTATTATGATGCATACTATAAGAAGGCGCAAAAGGTACGTGCACTTATCAAAAAAGATTTTACAGATGTGTTTGAAAAAGTCGATTATATATTTACACCGACAACTCCAGAACCAGCATTTAAATTTGGTGCTAAAACAGATGATCCACTGAAAATGTATTTGTCTGATATTTATACAGTGACAGCAAATCTCGCAGGTGTGCCAGCAATTTCAGTTCCAATTGGTAGTGTGAATGTGGATGGTGTGGATTTGCCAGTTGGCGGACAATTGATGGGAAAATGGTTTGATGAAGAAGGTATTTTAAATGCGGGACATACGTTTGAAATTAATAAATAATTAAGTGTATGGAGGAGTACTTTATTATATTATGGGAAGCGATATACAATATTGTAGTTGCATTTTTGAATAGCACTGTATTTTTTGTGATTAAAATATTTCTTGCAATATACACTACAGTTTTGGTTGTGGATGTGATATTGCTTATGTATTTGGGTAATGTAAGGAAGCAATTGCGTGAGTTAAGGAAAGGTTCAGGTAATGTTAAAATAACAAAACGTACAGATGTGAGTGATTGGGCTATGATTACCAATAGATTAAACTCACAAGATGAAAAACAATATAGAGCAGCAATTTTAGAGGCTGATCAGATGGTTTATAAATCACTAGAAATTCAAGGTTATAGTGGTGGTAATTTTGCTGAGCGTATTGCACAAGTTCCTCCAGATAGTTTTACGGCGTTAAATGTTGTGCGTGATGTACATGTTTTGAGTAAGAAAATTATTCTTGATGATAAGTTGCGTATTACAAAAGATCAGGCACAAAATGCACTTGACGTATATGAAAAGTTTTTGAAAAATTTGGATATTTTATAAAAGATAAAAGACTAATTTATTATACTGGGTGTAGTTCAACTTAATATGGTTGACAGTATGTTTTTGGCGTGATATACTTTTTTCTGTGTATGAAGTGGACACAATTTTTGTAGTTATTATAGCGGGGTAGAGCAGTCTGGCAGCTCGTCTGGCTCATAACCAGGAGGTCATAGGTTCAAATCCTATCCCCGCAACA
>JAOZNB010000002.1 GCA_029933995.1 Candidatus Moraniibacteriota bacterium
TATTACCTACTATAAGAATTGGGATTATTCTTGAATATTTAAACTTTAAGACACCCAATATTACAATTAGAATATCATTTGGAATAGGTGTAAATGCTGCATATAAATATGTAAATAAATAAACTCCCCATGTTGGAAGCTTTGAAACATAATTAAACATTTTATCATATAATTTATTATTACTCATACTCATAACATCCCCTGCACCGCGTGAGATAAAGAAAAATATACTATCTCCAACTGCCATACCAATACCTCCAATAATACTAATAATTAGAGGATCTAGACCTGCACCAACATACGCAAAAAAAGTAACATAAAATGATGCTGATGTGAGGAAAGACGTACTAGATAAAACAGACACAATAAAAAGTATCAGATACATGTTTGTTACACCTACTGATTCTACTAAAGCAATTATATCTATACTAAATAAAAATATAGTCCAACTAATCAATATAACAATTGCAATAATAAGCAATATTTTCTTTTTTTTGATTTTATTCATTTATTTGTTTTATAATAAAGTTCTTGATTTTTTCTTCTGACAATCCAATATCATCCAATACTTCATCTCGTGAACCATGCATGGTAAATGTATCTGGCAATCCAAGCATTTTTATTTTAACATCAAAACCTTTATTTAAAACATATTCACCCACCGTACTACCAGCTCCACCTATAATTACATTATCCTCTACTGTGACAATAGTGTGATGTGCTTTTACAATTTTATCTATCAGTTTTTCATCGATTGGTTTTACAAAACGCATATTAACCAATGTGACATCTAACTCATTAGCAACATCAACACACTTTTCAACCATAGCACCAAAAGCTAAAATAGCTATTTTTTTTCCATTTCTTAATACTTGTCCCTTTCCTATCTTAATTTTTGTACTATTAAACTTTAATTGAACTACTCCACCACCCCGCGGATATCTAAGAACTGTTGGACCTACAAAATCATACATGACATCAAGCATTTTTGTACCCTCACTCAAATCAGCTGGTGCCGCAATCATAAGATTTGGCACGCACCTCAAAAATGAAAAATCAAAACTACCAGCATGAGTTGCTCCATCGGGTCCTACGATTCCAGCTCGATCTACCACGAACATCACATCTAAATTTTGAATTGCAACATCATGTATTAATTGATCATACGCTCGTTGTAAAAATGTTGAGTAAATCGATACAATCGGTTTTTTAGCTTCGCATGCAAGCCCTGCAGCGAATGTCACAGCATGTTGCTCCGCAATCCCTACATCATGATATCTCTTTGGATATTTATCTCTAAATTCGCCCAATCCTGAACCCTCACACATAGCTGGTGTAATTGCATGCAATTTTATATCTTTCTTTGCTCGTTCCAAAATCCAATCTGAAAAAACATCCGTATATGTTTTACTGTTTTTTTTATCAACTTTCTGATCAATTTTTTTGCCAGTTTTCACGTCAAAAGGACTTACTGCATGAAGTGAAGTTGCATCTTCTTGAGCCTTCTTAAAACCTCTCCCCTTTTCTGTTATCACATGCAACAAACGTGGACCTTTTGAATCTTTAATATTTTTTAAAACTTTTACCAAAGCTTCTGTATCATGTCCATCAATTGGACCATAATATTCAAAACCAAGCTCTTCAAATAAAGCTCCTGGTGTAATCATATTTTTTGCAGAAAGTTCAACTCTACGTGCAACCTCATGTACTCTCGGAGCATTCCTTGATAAAATCTTTTTACTACGACAACGTAAATGTTGAAATTGCTTTGAAGAAACTAATCTCGTCAAATATTTATGCATTGCACCCACATTTGGTGAAATAGACATCTCATTATCATTGAGAATAACCAAAACATTTGCACCAACATCTCCCGCATGATTAAGTGCTTCAAACGCCATGCCGCCTGTCAAAGCACCATCTCCAATAATCGCAGTAACGTGTGGTTGTTTTTTCTTTGTATAATGTGCTCTCTCCATTCCAATTGCTGCACTAATTGATGTTGCGGAGTGTCCTACACCAAAAGCATCGTATTCACTCTCAGAACGTTTTGGGAATGGAGTTAATCCACCCTTTTGTCTAATTGTACAAAGCTGGTCTCTACGACCAGTCAAGATCTTGTGTGCATACGCCTGATGTCCCACATCCCAAATCACTTTATCCCTAGGCGTATCGAAAACATGATGAAGTGCAACTGACAATTCCACAACTCCAAGATTCGAACCAAAATGCCCACCAGTCTGAGCAACACTCTTAATCAAAAATTCCCGCACCTCATCACTAAGCTCAGATAACTGTTCTATATCCAAAGCACGCACATCTGACGAATCATTTATGTCATACAAAATCTTATATCTATCTTCAATTTTTGATTGTTTATTTACCTTTGACATACCTAATATTCTATCATTTTACGTTGACTTTTACCAATAAATCGCCTAAAGTAACAAGTATGAATATAGACCAAATAAAAAGAGATTACGATATTTTTACTCGAGATGAAAACCTAATTTATCTCGATTCTTGTGCTACCTCACTTACTCCCAGAATTGTTACTGCGAAACTTTTAGAATACTATAATTCTTACAATGCAAATATTGCCAGAGGCGCTTATAAAATTAGCACAAAAGCAACTGAGGAGTTTGAATTATCTCGCAAAACTGTTGCTAACTTTATAAATGCAACATCTTCAGAAATAGTTTTTACTTCTGGCACAACTATGAGCCTCAATATGATTGCACATGGACTGTCTGCTCAAATTTCTAATACTGACAATATTATAGTAACTGCAATGGAGCACCATGCAAATTTCATCCCGTGGCAACAGTTCTGCAAATCACAGAATGCTGAATTTCGTATTGTACCTATCACAAATGACGGACTACTGGACATCAATAAATTATTAGAACTAATTGACAAAAATACACGCATCCTTGCACTTACACACATATCAAATGTACTTGGTACAATAAATCCTATAAAAGAAATCATACAAAAAGTTCGTGCAAAAAATCCAAAAATAATAATTGTAATTGATGCAGCTCAATCGGTTGCTCATTTGCCGATTGATGTTACCGACTTAGATTGTGATTTTTTAGCTTTTTCCATGCACAAACTATTTGGACCAACGGGAGTAGGAGTTCTCTACGGCAAAAAAGAAAAATTAGAAAAACTCACTCCTATATTTACAGGTGGCGAAATGATTCAAGAGGTTACATCAGAAAATACAGAGTTTCGAGAACTGCCTCACAGATTAGAAGCTGGTACACCTAATATTGCAGGAGTGATTGCGACAGGTGTAGCGATTGAATATGTTGTTGATATTGGATTTGAAAAAATAAGAAAGCATGAAAAAGAATTACTTACATATTGTATAGAAAAATTAACAAAAGAATTTGGAAATGATATAAAAATCTTTGGACCAAAAGATATTAACCTACGTTCTGGTGCAATAAGTTTCACATTCAAAAACCATCATCCCCACGATATTGCATCAATACTAGATGACAAAAAAAATATAGCAATCCGAGCAGGTCAACATTGTGCAATGCCGCTACATTTAGAAACATTGAAGGTTGCTGCAACAGCCCGAATAAGTTTTTCAATTTACAACACAAAAAAAGATATTAATAAATTAATTGAAGAACTCAAAGAAGTCGATAAAATTTTATCATAATTTAATCGTAGCAACGCATTGCAATGCGTCTCTACAAAATATATGGATCTATACCAAGAAGAAATTTTAGAACATTATCACGAACCGCATAACAGCGGCAAACTTAGTAATCCCACACATGAACGTTGTGCGAATAACCCTACATGTGGAGATAAGATTTGTGTTACAGTCCTAATTATTGACAGCATCATTAATGACATCAATTTTGAAGGCGAAGGTTGCGCAATATCACAAGCATCCGCATCTATGATTACAGATGAGGTCAAGGGGAAAGAAGTATTCTATGCACAGAGCTTAACAAGAGATGATATAATTGAAATGCTAGGAATTGAAATAGGAATAGGTAGAATAAGATGTGCACTGCTAGGAATAGAAACAATTCAAAAGGCACTAGAATTTGGTAAAATTAAAAAATAAAACCCATTCTCCCTTTGTGGGAAGGTGCCCGATAGGGAGGATGTGGGTTTTCATATATAAACTATAAAATTATTATTATCCACCTCATCCCAACCCTCTCCCTCAGGGAGAGGTGGTCTATCTACTAACCACTAATTACCAACCAATGAAAAAAGACAAAGACTTAATCAAAAAACTAGACGCAGTAATAGACCCAGAATTAAATATCCCCATCACAGAAATGGGATTAATTTATGGTGCAGAAAAAATATCAGATACAGATATTAATGTACTGATGACACTCACAACAATTGGTTGCCCTCTCTATGAGGTAATCCACGATGACATAGTACGCGTACTCAAAGAAGATAAAAATATAAAAGAAGTAAAAATAGAACTAACCTTCGACCCCCCATGGTCCCCAGAAATGATGACAGACGGTGCAAAAATGGATATTGGATTTTTGTAAAACATGCTTACAAACTTTTAACAAAACTATCTTACACCCACCTGTCATTCCTGCGAAGGCAGGAATCTTATCCTCCCAGAGTTTCATACAAATCTTTCCAATAAGGATTCTCTTCTTCTATTAGTCTCACCTTCCAATCCCTCTTCCATTTTTTCAACTGTTTTTCACGTACTAGAGCAGAGTAAACATCTGTCGTTTGTACAAAATAAACCAATCTATGTACAAAATATTTTTTTGTGAATCCTTCTACAACATTATTTTTATGTTCCCAAATTCTTTTTTGAAGATTGGACGTCACTCCAATATACAATATGCCATTTTTCTTACTTGCTAAAATATATACACAATATTGTTTCATATTCTTTATCTTACAGAAAGATTCCTGCCTTCGCAGGAATGACAAATCTTACTATTTATTTATAAACACAAATAACCATTTCTAACCATAAAATATATCTTACATAATTGTCATACCTGCGAAGGCGGGTATCTTATACTTACAAAATTAAAAAGGTTTATTATTTCATATTTTCATATGCTTTTTTTAGCAATTCTTTTAAAATATCACTTTTTTCTTTAATATCATCATTATTTAATCTTAGTCTAAAAGCTCCCCATCTTTTTTCATAACCCATATCATCCAACTCATTTATTTCTATTAACTTCTGCATTTCTTCAGAAAATGGTAATTTAATTTCAATGCTTAATGCTGTTTTACGTGGTTTAAATACTGCAAAATTATTTGGTTGACCATCTTTTGCTAAACCAATATAAAATTTATTATATTTTAATTCATAATTATTTGTAAAACCATTGATAATTTTCAAAAGTGAGTCTGCCATTTTCACAGTTTTATCACTACCTCTATTGACCCAATAGTTTCTATCTGTTACTTCTTTTTCCTCTTCATCATCATCTAATCCAAGCGTTAATTCATCCAAAACTGTTGTAAAAATAAGTGCAATATCATCTCCAGATTTATATGCATTCATTTGAATTGCTATAATTGGTATATTACCATTAAAAAGACTTATAATATTATTGAATCTAGTTGTTATTTCTTCTGCTATAATAATTGCACAATGATCATATTGAGGATATCTCTTTTTTTCTATATCCCAATATTCAATAGTTCTAATAATGTGACTTTCATCAGTTTTTCCAAGTTGAATTTCAACCTCATATCGTCTTTTTGTATCTGAATCTTGTAGTAAAAGATCTAAACGACCCGCTCGTGGTTGTGCACGCTCTTTATCTTTTAAAATTAAATCTCCTAATCCTAATATAGAGGGATTTGCCGCAATTTTTTCTTGAATAATGCTCTCTGAAATTTCTGGATTATTTTTCAATGATATTTTTTCCAATTCAATTATGTTTGTTATATTTTATTAAAATCTAATTTTTACTATTTAACATCAATCCACTTTCCTTCTTTTTTAATAAGTTCAATCAAAGCATCAATTGCTCCTTCTTCTGGGATGTTGTACTCTATGACTTCTTTATTTTTGTATAAGCTAATCTTACCAGGTGCTCCACCTACGTAGCCAAAGTCTGCGTCTGCCATTTCTCCTGGGCCGTTTACTATGCAACCCATTACAGCTATTCTCACGCCTGTGAGATGTCCTAGTCTTTCTTTAATTTGTTTTGTTACTGTTTCTATATCAAAGAGCGTTCGTCCACATGATGGACATGATATAAATTCTGCTTTTGTAATTCTTCTTTGTGTTGCTTGTAGAATTGTAAAACATATTGGTATCTCATCCTCTGGTGGCTCCGTGAGTGAAACGCGAAGGGTATCTCCGATACCATCCATGAGAAGTGTGCCAATACCGATAGTTGATTTTGCACGACCGTCGTCTTGACTCCCTGCTTCTGTCACACCTAAGTGTACTGGATAATCCATTTCTTCTTCGTCCATTTTATCAACCAAAATTCTATTTGCTTCTATCATTATCATCGGATCAGATGACTTGATAGCTACTACAATATTGTGATAATCATATTTTTTGAAAACTCTCAAATATTCCATCACACTCTCTGCAAGTCCAAGTGGAGTATTGCCATATCTTGCAAGAACTCTACCAGAAAGTGAACCCCAGTTTGTTCCAATTCTAATTGGCTTCCCCGTCTCTTTTAATTTATCTATAAATGGTATTAATCCTTCTTCTATTCTTTCTAATTCCCCAGCATATTCCTCATCTGTGAGAATTTTATCATCATTTGCTCTAGAGTCTAATAAATTTCCAGGGTTAAGTCGAATCTTATCTGCCTCTTCAAGTGCTGCAAAAGCTGCCTTTTTATCAAAATGAATATCAGCAACAAGTGGTACATAACAATCATGCTCACTAGCTAATTTTTCTCTGATTTCTTTCAACGCTTTTACATGTTTTACTGTCGGAGTCGTAAGTCGCACAATCTCACTTCCAGCATCTACACACTGCATGATTTGAGCAACTGTCGCATCAATATCTAGTGTATCGGTATTTGTCATAGTTTGCACAACAATAGGATTATCACCACCTATCAAAACATCTCCCACTTTTACAACTCTTGTCTTTCTTCTTGGTTTTAATGCTTTGAATTCTTCATATTGCTCAGTCATAGATTTTTGTAATCAATGATTAAATTACTATAAGTTTACGAAAAAATAGACCATTTGTCAAAAGAAAAAAGATGATATATTGCTATTTACAATTCTCTTACAGACTGCAGAAAAATGACAAATGTAGTAAAAAGATGATATAATACATCCGTAAAAATATATATTCAAAAAAAATGCAAAATAATAACTACATAGTAATAATGGCAGGCGGTTCAGGTACACGACTTTGGCCACTATCCCGAAAAGCAAATCCAAAACAATTTCAACATTTAACAAGTGATGAAGACACTCTAATTCAAGAAACCTACAAAAGAGTTTGTCCACTCGCTGATACTGAAAAAATATTTGTCTCCACAACAACTCAATATGCTGATTTAGTCAAAAAACAATTACCTGACCTACCTACCAAAAATATTATCATAGAGCCTTGTGGTCGTGATACAGCTCCTGCAATGGGTCTCGTTGCTCATACTATATACAAGAGAGATAAAAATGCTGTAATAACAACTACACCTTCAGACCATGCTATCAAAAATCCTGAAAATTATGTTTGTACAGTTCAAACTGCCTTAAAAGTAATAGAAAAATATCCAGAAAGATTTGGACTTATAGGAATTAATCCTACAGAGGCAAGTACTGAACTTGGCTATATTCAACTTGGTGATGAATTAAATGAGAAATATAGACACAAAGTTTTTGAAGCTTCTGCATTTAAAGAAAAACCAGACAAAAAAACTGCAAAAGAATATTTATCTAATTGGTCCTATCTATGGAATGCTGCCTATTTTGTTTTTAAAGCTGAAACATTTATAGACATGTTAAAAACTCATACACCTCACATACTAAGTGCCCTTAAACAAATGGATGGTGTCGATGAAGCAAAACAATATAAAATATATAATGCACTTCCTCGCGAACCCGTTGATACTGTCATTTTAGAAAAATTATCCTCCAAGGAAAGGTTTGTGGTACCTGCTGACTTAATGTGGAGCGATGTAGGTAATTGGAGAACATTACATGATTTTTATAAAAATGGTAACACAAATGTATCTCGTGGCACAGTCTATACAGCAGACACTAAAAACTGTCTGCTATTTGGTAAAAAATCAAAAACTATCACCACGCTTGGACTCAAAGATATTATTGTTATTGATACAGATGATGCAATATTAATTGCACATCGTGATGAAGTGCATAATGTTAAAAAAATTATTGAAAAACTCAAAGATGCTGATAAAGATGAATTATTATAAGATCTACACGCAACAAAAAACATCCATTCTGAAAATGGATGTTTTTTAACTTTTTATATAAATTTGTTTTAAACTTTTTCTGTAAAAACTGTTCCATAAATTTCAATATTATCACCGCATAACCAACCGTATGTTGTACGTGAATCCATAGATTGTCTCTTGCTTCCACCTTCATCCCAAATATCTTTCCGACCTTCCACAAAAAAACATCCATCCTTTTTACCTGTAAGTTCTTTGATATATCCACCTTCACATTTTTCATGTGAACATTCAAAAGCTATAATATCTCCAACATTGAAATCTGACGCTGGAATAACATTTACAATCGTACCATGATCAAAATTCAAATGTTTCATTGAATGACCATCTACTTGATAAATACGAGCTGCCTCAAAATCATAGAAAACATCCTCATTAAATTCATCGGGCACAACACCTTGAATAGGTGTGTCAGCAATAACTCCAACTGGCAATAATGTACTCAGAATAAATAAACTTGATAAAATAATATTATACATACACCCGTAATTTACAACTAAATACTTTTTATTTAGCTCTTTTAATTAACTATATACTATAGCATATTATTAATATTTTGTCAAGCATTTAAGCCTATTATCCATAAAAAACCCTTTAGACAAGCCAAAAACAAGATTCCTGCTACGGATATATTTCTGATTTAAGACTTTTTTTATTTACTGATAATTTATAATTAAAAGTTAAGCTCCAATGATTCAAAGCGACGTTTATATTCTTCAAATACTTTTGGTCCATGTGGCTTCGGTAAAAAAACAAGATGTTTATCACTGCATAAAATAAGTGCACCCTCCTTATTTGTATTTGGATTTTTATCAATCTTTTTTTGTTGAAAATTTTGTAATCTTTTCTCCATCGCCTTATCTGAAAGTATCATTTCAAAAAATAAACGTATATTTTTTGTAACAACATTATCAAACATTGTTAATGTATGTATGATACGAAAACATGTGTGATGTGGTTTAAAATTTTGAATCCAGGTATTTTTATTACAAAACTGTGAAAAATATCCTGTATCAAAAATAGGTATAATAAAAGTATATTCATGCGCAGCAAAAATATCCTGTGTAGGAACACATAGAGATTCCGTGGTTATGTGGTAATTTAAACATATTCTATCACTAGTCTTATCCCCATATCTACGCACGCCCAATAAATGCGTAAATACTGTCAAGAAAAAACGACCCGTCCAAATATGACCATATTTATATACAACCAGTACATCCAAATCACTATCATCATCACAATTATAATATGATAATCTTCCTGTAACACAAATCATACGAACAAACGGACTTATACGCAGAATTGATACAATACGTTTTAATTTACGCATTTTCACAAAACTAATATACTCTCGTTTTTGACGTAATGATACTAATTTATCACGTCCAAATAAAAAATATATACCATTTTTTTGCACAATATATTCTCTTACCACAGGACTATCCAACGCCTCAATAACATCCGTGAGTGACCACAATTCTTTACTACTATCACCACTATACCGAATAAGATGTTTCCACACTTCAAAAGATGTTAGTGGATAATCCAAAACATCATAGTATGTTATTGTCGCAATAATATTTTTATATAAAATATTGTCCATATACTTTTTCAGAAAAATTCAAACTAACTACCACTGCATTCTTACAAAAACTTTGCTGTTGGACTTTTTTTATGTTTTTTTAATGCGCTCGGTTTTCCTTCAAAAATTACATTTCCACCAAGTGCTCCTCCTTCTGGACCAAGTTCTATGACCCAGTCAGAGTGATTAATCACATCTGCATTATGTTCCACAACCAAAACTGTATTACCTTTATCAACAAGTGCATCTAACATTTTTAACAATTTTTTTACATCATCAAAATGCAAACCTGTCGTCGGCTCATCAAGAATATATAATGTTTTACCAGTTGATTTACGTGCAAGTTCTGTCGCCAATTTAATACGCTGAGCTTCACCTCCTGAAAGATTAGTTGCACTTTGTCCTAATTGTATATACCCAAGTCCCACATCTTGCATTGCATGTAGTTTAGATGCAATCAAGGAGTGACTTTTGAAAAATTCATATGCATAATCAACACCCATATCCAAAACATCTGCAATAGTTACACCATTATATTCAACATCCAAAATTTTACTACTATATCGACTTCCACCGCACTCCTCACAAGGCACGTACATATCTGGCAATAAATGCATTTCAACCTTCACAGATCCCTCACCACGACACACCTCACATCTTCCACCGCGCATATTAAAACTAAAGTAACTAGCACCAAAACCACGTTCTATAGCCATATCAGTTGACGCAAATAATTCACGTATATGAGAAAATACTCCTGTATACGTCGCTGTATTAGACCGTGGTGTACGACCAATTGGATTTTGATTAATCATTATAACCTTATTGATATTTTGAAGCCCTGTAACTCGTTTATGAGCTCCAGGCTCAGCCGTTGCACGATGAAATTTTTTTGCCAAAACACGAGATAATATATTATGTACTAGAGTAGATTTACCACTGCCTGATACTCCACATACCGTCATAAATACGCCTAACGGAAAATTTACAGATATATTTTGTAAATTATTTTCTCTTGCATTCTTTACTGATATTGATTTTCCTGTCCCCTCTCTTTTATTCTTTTTATCAGTCACAGATAAATCACCAGCCATATATTTTGCTGTTTTAGTTTTTGCTCTAAGCATTTGTTGTAACGTTCCTGAAAATATAAGTTTTCCGCCTTCATCACCAGCACCTGGACCCATATCAACAATCCAATCAGCCTCATGCATAACATCAGCATCATGTTCCACTACTATAAGTGTATTATTTGCACTCTGTAACTTCTTCATTGTATTGATAAGTCTCACAGTATCTCTACTATGCAATCCTGTCGTAGGCTCATCCAATACATAAATTACACCCGTTAAATCAGATTTTATTTGCACCGCCAATCGAATACGCTGAGCTTCGCCGCCCGACAACGTATTACTCGAACGTGAAAGTGTCAAATAATCAACGCCTACTTCACAAAGTGCGCGTGCGCGTGACAACATTTCATCCACGAGTACATCTACAGATTTCTTTTCTTCTGGATGCAAACTTTCCATATTTTTAATATCAGAAACCAAAACAACAAACTCATCAAGAGGCACTGACACAAATTCATCAATTGACCTATTATTGACAGTTACAGACAAATACTCATTTTTCAATCGCCTACCCTTACATGCAGAACATTCTCTCTCAACCATATATTTTTCTAATTCTTTTCGCATGTAATCAGACTTTGTATTTTTATAACGCTCTTCCAAATCAAAAATTATTCCCTTAAATTCATCATCACAACCTTTAGAAGTTCCATAAAACATAACTGTAAGATTTGCTTTTGAAATTTTCTTTACAGGCTTTGAAAGTGAAAATTTATATTTTTTTGCCAATTTTTCTAAAGTTTTTTTATGTTTACTAAAAGCAGTATTTTTACCACCCGACTTACTCCATATATGAATTGCTCCCTCTTCTATTGAAAGAGTATCATTTGGTATTAATAATGATGGGTCAATTTCATTTTTTATACCAATTCCATCACATTCTGGACAAGCGCCATCTGGATTATTAAAAGAAAAACAACGCGGAGTAATTTTTGACAATACGAAGCCAGATTCCTTGCAATAGAAATCCTGTGAAAATTCCTCCTCATAATCATCATACAAAATAACACAAAGACCACCTGATAATTTCATAGCAGTTTCAACAGAGTCCATCAAACATTCCCTATCAAGATCACTTTCTTTGTGTACAAAACGATCAATAACAATATCAATACGTACAGATATTTCATCGCTAACAATGAGAGTTGCATCTACCACTGACATAATCTTGTTATTGAAACGCACACGTGCATAACCACTTTGCTTAATACTTTTCAGTACACTACTATTTTTTTTGTCTTCATTTGACATAGGTGCTAAAACCGTAATTTTAGAACCTTCCTTGTATTTCATAATCTGTACCACTATATCACGCGTACTTTTTCTCTTAAGTGGTCGACTAGTATGTGGACAATGTGGTACACCAACAGCAGCAAACAAAACTCTCATATAATCATAAATTTCAGTCATTGTACCAACTGTAGACCGGATAGACTTGCCAACACTCTTTTGATCAATTGCAATAGCTGGAGAAATATTTTCAATCCTATCAACATCAGGCTTCGTCATTACGCCCATAAGACTCCTTGCATGTGTAGAAAGACTTTCCATAAATCTACGATTACTTTCCGCATAAATAACATCAAATGCAAGAGAACTTTTACCTGAACCTGAAAGTCCTGTGACAACAGTCATCTTATCACGAGGAATATCAACTGAAACATTCTTTAAATTATTTACACGAGCGTTGTGTATATGAATTTGATTTTTATTATTTTTTTTAGAAGAACTTTTGTTACTAGATACTTTTTTCACTACCATATATATATTTAAAATAAAATAGAAAAATAAACGACATTAGTTATAAATTCTATACTACTTTGTGAGTATAGTCAAGATAAGTACTAAGTATTATGAAAAGAAAAAATCATATGATATATTAGTTTTACCTCATAAACTAATATATAACCATATGACTTTTTCAGATACATTATTACATACTTCAAATAAAGAACTACTTAATTTTTATAATTGCAATATTACTTATCCTAAATGTCGTATTTTTTGATTATTTCCAATAATGTTCCTCTTCATTTTTTGGTTTTTCTGGAGTTTTTGCAACAGCTGAACGTGCTACAACTTCTTGTTCAACTATATCCCTATCACGTCCATACTTTAATCGTGACAATTCTTTAATTGGTTCCACAATTTCTGGATTACCTTCCGTTGGGAATGGTGCACTGATATTAAATGGTGCTGTTGATACTCCGTTTAGAAGCAATCGCCCAAAATAATTATAATTATCTACATTGATTAAATCTTGTGATGTAAAAATCGGTTCAAATTGTTTTTGCAAAAATTCTGCATCTTCCGGACCAACTCGATAAGCGGCGATTGAACCTACGTTACCAAATACAGCTTTTGATATGTCATCAGATAATTGACCAATAAATTGATGAGCAAGTATAAGTCCTAATCGATACTTACGAGCCTCTGATAAAATTTGTGCAATTGAGTCCGTTGTCACATTTTGAAATTCATCAATATACATATAAAAATCCTTACGTTCATCCTCTGGTATATCAACGCGACCAAGTGCTGCCATAAGTATCTTACCCACGATAATCATACCTAATAAATGACTATTTGTTTCGCCAATCTTTCCTTTTGATAAATTAATGAGGAGGATTTTTTGACTATCCATAATTTCACGAAAATCCAATGTACTTTTTTGTTGTGAAATAATAGGACGCATCATATCATTTGATAAAAATGGTGTAAGCTTTGACGTAATATATGGAACCATATTAGCCAGAGCAGCTTCGCCACCAGCCTTTTCTGCCTCTTCCATCCAGAAACTTCTTACCGTTTCATTTTTGCATTTTTCCAATTTCATCTTACGAAAATCCTCATCTGCAAGAACCTTTGGTATCTCCATAAGAGTTGAACCTGATTCAGTATCATCCATAATAAGAAGCATTGCATTTCGCATATACTGTTCAAACATCGGACCACCCGTTGCTTTCAGATCATACAACGCATCAAAAATATTAATAATTTCATTCACAACAAAAGTTTTTTCTTCTGGTTTAGTCTCATCATATTCAAGCATGTTCAATCCAAAAGACCTTTCCGTATCAGAAGGATCAAAATACACCACGTCCTCAGCTCTCTCCTTTGGAATACAAGGTAGTATGTGCTCGATTGCTTCACCATGTGGATCAATGTAACAAAGTCCATGACCATTTTTTATATCCTGCTTTACCATCTCTTCCAAAATCGTTGATTTACCAGTACCAGTTTGCCCAATTACATAGAAATGACGACGTCTATCATTTGGTGATAGATGAACTTTTGTTTCAACTCCACGATAAGTATTTGTACCTATATACACACCCTCTGTTGGCACATCTGTTGGTGGCGGAGCACTCCCTGCCTTCAACCATTTTATTTTTGGCGTTTCTGTAGTGGAAATAGGTAAATGAAAAACACTCGAAATTTCCTCTACACCCAAAAGCATTGCATAATCCTCATTGAAAGCACGGAAAATATAATTAAAAACTTGTTTTTGCGACTTTGCTCCAATATGTTTTACTGTAAAATGATTAACCCCTGGATTTTCAAATTGTGAAAATGCATTTTCCATATGTGACAAAATTTCCTCTGCACGCTCCCTCGTCCCAGCAGATGCAACTAGTCTGATATTTACTTTGAATCCAGTCTTTGCTGTTTTTGATTCAATTGATTTTACCAGCTCTTGCTCCTCTGGTGTTAATTGTACAACTTTTTCTTGTGCTGCTTGTTCTGATGGCTTTGTAGCCAATGTCTTACCAACCTCTTTTGCTATACCACTCATAACACCACCTTGAACATCTTTTAATTGTTTTCCTTGTTGCATTTCATGAGCAATTTTTTTACCTTTGCTTCGCCAAGTTTTACCAGAATCTTGTAAGACAATTTGGATACTAGCGCCCTCTCCCTTAGATTCAAGTTTACTAAATGCATTTGTAATTTCACTAAGAGGATCAGATTCCATCATTTCATAAGTCTTAATTGGCAACGCCCCAGACTTACGCAATTTAACAATGCCCATTGCAGTATATGAACCTGGTGAGAAAATAGTATAATCCTCAATCTTTTCAATCATTGAATCAGGAAAATAACTATGAACTTGCTTTTCAAGTGATGAACGAAATTTCTTTGGTACTGCTATATAAAATAAGATTTCTTCAGAGTTAGCAGGATTTGCAATTTCTAATGTAATTGTTGGCTTACCATAGAAAAAGGTTTTCAACGACACATCACGATCCCTTAATTGTGCAAATGATCCCAGTAATTGTTCCATCGCACCAATTTCCTCTTTCCACAAATCTGGATTTTGCACATTTTGCTCCTTATCATGCTGTTGTGCTACACGAATAACCTCTAAATCCTCATTCATTGATATGCTCATCAATACTCGATACCCAAAAATACTTTTCAATACCAAAATTATACCCGTAATAAGACTAACTACTGCGAGTAGACCAATAACAACAAAAATTAAAGAGTCGATCATATTTTTTATTTTTATATTTTATATTTTATATTATATCATCTTTTTATCTTTGTTTCTATTTTTCTTCAATTCACTAATGTAATTTGAAAAATAGTGAGGTGATATACCCACTCACTATAAAAAACATATCATATGATAAATTTATTTTTAGGCTTTATCTATTAATCCATTAGATACAAGTACCTCATGTAACTCATCTGACAATAATCTATCGTGCAATTGATCAAGTACATAATAATCTTCAGCTTTCTGCGCAACCTTTACAGCGTGTCCAACACCCTTTGTCATTGCTAAATCAAGTAGATGTGTAATCTGCGACTCACGATCAGTTTGTTGATGTAAAGAACTTGCATCCTGCATTAAGCTATCATCATCACTATCATTGCCTTGTGTTTTAACTTTAGAAAGAATATTTTGATACGAACCATCACTTTCTGCTACATTCCTTTCTGCTGCAGTCTCCGCAGATTTTTCCATATTTAATTTAACACCATTATCACGCTCAACACCAAAACGCTTCTCCAAACTAACATGTTCTGGACTTTGTATTTCTGGGCTTTGTATTTGATCACTCATAATATTATTTCTTATCTGCTACATCTTCTTTTTCTAAAAGATGCTTTTTTAGATCGTCAACTGCTTCTACTACAATTTCATCGTAATCTGTCAATTTTTCACGTAAAAATTCTTCAACATCATTAGGATTAATTGCTTCAATATTTTCCATCATTTCTTCAAATGTCTTTTGATCAAGTTCAGACAATTTTGCATATGCCTCCACCAAAACTCGTTTAATCACAGTTTCCGTCATATAATTAACCAACTCTTGCTGTTTTTCATCAGAAAGATCTTCAAAACCAAATTCTCTGATGACCATTTCTTGAATATTATCTTTTGTTTCTTTGATATCGCTCATAATTTTGTTTTAATAATATTATTTAACTATAGTGAAAAGTCAGATGATGGAAATACATCTTTTACCTTACCTTCTTTAACTGCTTGTGCAAACATACGCGTAAAATATTTTGATACAGTAGTTTCTTTTTGTGGCTCACCAACTGTATCACCAAATGATTCTTTTGCACGAGAAATTACATCTGTTAATCTTGTTTGCATATCCTTATCAGTATAATTTTCTTCTAAGTATTCAGCCAATGGTACATTTGCAATATTTTTTATATTTGCCAGTGAAGAAACGCCAAACACTTCTTGTATTTGTTTTCCAGCAGCATTATTGAAATCAGGATTTCCCATGAGCTCCCGTATTACTTCAATTTCTGACATGTTCTCAAATTTTTCCTGATTTTCAGTAATTGGTTCTGCGCCCTGAGTCACTATATTTTCTTCTACCTCACTATTTGATACGGGCTCTGTCTCTACTTGTACTTCATTTGTGTTTTCAAGAGGATTTGGTGACTCTACTTCACTTTCACCTACTACAGTATTCTCAATACCTGAATTTGATGTTTGATTTTCCATTTCATTTATTTGTGGTTCAGGTTCCTGTGCATTGCCTACATCAAACTTAATTTTCTCATTTTCTGGAATAATATGTTTTTTACCCTCAAAATCAATATCAACTTTTACATCACCTCTATCAGATAAGTCTAAATTTAATTTAGTTCCTGACTCCACAAAACCAATATCCACCCCTGGATTTGCTTTTGCAATTTCTGCAGCAAGACCAACTGCTCTATCATTAGCCCATTCTTCTACATTTTCCCACCTACTATCTTGAGGATCCCATCCCATGCCGCCTTCTGTTAATCTTGTACTATTATCTTTCAGAAATTCAGCAAGTCTTGATTTTACACTATCACCCTTAACTATTTCTAAGACACCTTTATCATTTTCTCCCATCTCTATTCCGCTAAAGCCCTGCGACATAGGATTATCCATTTCTGCACTATTATCCATTTGTTCCATTGCTGCGTTCATATCAACCGCATCAACACTTTCTGGCATTTCTGGAATATTCACATTAATTTCATAACTTCCCATAGCTTCTTTCAAACCTTTTTCCAACAACTCCATATTTACATTACTACCAGCATGTGCCTCTTGCCATAGCACAAATTCCGCTTTTTGATCTTCTGCAGCTTTTACCGCATTCTCAAATGATTTATATACATCAACATTACCAGAGCTGTGTTCTACTTGCCACTGATCCATTTCTATCTTTTGTTGTTCTACATTTTGAACAGCATTTGTAAATAATTTATAAATATCATGTTGCTCCACAACTTCTGTGTCAGTCAATTGTTCCATATTGCCCAATGCAGCATCTCTACTTGCTTTGTCATAAAAATTATGTGCTTCATGACTGTCCCAATCGTCTGGCACTTCATATTTCTCTGTAATTTCCGTTACCACTTTTTGCACATCATTCTCACCAATTGTTTTTGCAACTTCTTCTGGCGTTGTGTCTTGTAAAACTTCCTGTACAGTCTGCTCTCCGATATATGATCCATTATTCAATTTGATCAAATAGTTTTCCATTACATCACGTTCTGTCTCAGGCAAATTTTTTGCAGCTTCAATTTGCTCACTTGTAATAACTCCCTTGACAATGTTCTCAAAATTATCCCCTACAACATTATCTTCATTCATTGCACGATTGGCTTCTGTTAAAGATTTTTGTTCTTCTGTAAGCAATTCCTCTGGTACTGACTGACCATTAATTTCTGAAAAATCATTCGAAAACTTTATACTGTCTGAATTGTCAATTCCCATTTTTTTAGCTAGTTCATGAGCAATTTTTTCATTTTTTTCAGTTTCAGCCCAATATGCATCATCTTTTTTCGCCTCACTTTTAATATAATCATCTTCTTCTCTTTCAACCCAATCCGTACCTGGGCCTTCATTTACTCCACCTGCAGCAGCTCGTATCATATTTTCAGTAGGCTTGCTTTCAAGGTAGCCTGGAATATCAACACCAACATCTTTTGACTGATATATCTTATTTGTATTATCTGTATGATGGATAGTTGGTTCAGAACTTACATCTCCTGAATTTATATCTGGTGTCCAGTTACGAATAGCTCGTACGTTAGCGATAGATTGTCTTTGCTCATCTGAAAATAAATGTTCTGGAACAGGTACATTATTAATTACTGTTGGTACATTACCTTCTGCTGTAAAATTAAATTTATCCACACTATCAATTCCCATTTGCTTTGCTAAATCGTGTGCGGTATTTGTCATAACTTCTGTCCTTGCCATGCTTTCATACATTCTTTCCGCACGACCAACTTTTTTATTCCAATGCTCTTCTTTATTTTCAAGTGTATCTTCTATTCTCTCTCCATTCACTGTTAAATTTAAAGGTTTATCCAAAAATTCCTGATGTGCATCTGGTCCATAATTTAATTTAAACCTTTCAAATGCTCTTGTTCCTTTCATTTCTTCGTTAAATGCTTCAGCATAACTATCAAAAACTGTATCACCATATTCGGCTTGAACATAGCCCTCTCCTCCTGTATCCACTGTGTCAATCGGATTACCACTTGCATCTAAATTACCCTTATATAGATCACCTTTTTGTTCCAACTGTTCTTGTGCATCACTGAAATCCATACTTCCTGTCATTGCAAAAGCTGCAACCGCTGCCATGCCTCCAGCTGTTACACTAATTCTACGTCTATTGATCTGCGTACCCATTGTCTTGATCATCTTATCAAAAGATTCCTGACCAACATCCATAACTGCCAACATTTTTTCTTCTTGGGTCATATCTTCAAATGCCTGTACTTCCTTTGCTTCCTTTTTTTCAAATCGCGCTTTCAACCTTGACTCTGTTAAACTTCCTACGGCAACACCTAGACCAATTGGCATTAAAAACTTACTTGCAAATGCAATTTTTTCAAGTCCTGCCACAGTCGTTTCTCCAGCTCCGAACTTCATTGCAAATTTAGGAGCTTGACTCAGCAACATTCGCACACTACCACTAGCAAGACCCACAACCATAGCACCACCTCGCAAGGCTTTCCCCGTTTTACCTGTTGCAAACCATTTACCCATATTTTTTAACTTTCCTGCAAATGGCTGACCCTCCAATTTTTCTGCATGCGCTTGCGTGTATCCATCCACTAATTGTGCCTTCTCTTCAGCATTAAAGACCACCATATTTTCTACAAATTTTATTCTATCTTCTGGTGATAATTTTTGTGCATCTGCTAATAATACATCTTTATATTCTTTTAAGGCAACGTGATAATTATCTTTCATTACCTGCATATCAGGATCTAATCGATCTTGTAATTTCAACCCAAGCACCTTTTTTACATGTGCCCACGCATTATTATTATCATAATTTTTCTTTGAGAACATAGTACGAGCATCTTCTAGTGCTGCTGTTAATTGTTCTAATTTTTCAGCTCTCTCACGCTCAAATTTATCTGCAAGTTCTAATTCACCTAACTCACCAGCTTCTCTAGCATCTTCTTCATTTTTCTTACCTGTCTCACGTTCAAATTGATCTGCTAACTCTTCTTCAACAAGTCTTTCCATTTTTTCATCACCTATAATATTCATCGTAGACAATACTGTCGCGCGAGACTCTTCACCACGATCTATCAATACACTTTTTATAATATCTATTTTTTTCTGATTTACCTGAAATTCTTCTTCTGTTATACCATCTTTACCAAGTAACTCAGATCGCACTTCCCACAAATCAAGTACTTGTTGTTGCAAGTTTTCTGTAGATATATTTTCAAATTGTTTTTTTGCCGCTCCTTCTACAAAATCTTTGTCAAATTTCTTAATATCCTCTTCTGACATTGCATCTAGCACACCGTCTTTTTGCTCCTCTTTTATTATTTTTTCTTGCTCACCTTCTTTTTTTGTCTCCGACACTTCATCTATTTTTTCTCCTGTTTTTTCCAAAATCTCTTTAGCTTTTTTACCTTGCTCCACAAGAACTTCCAATCTCTTAACATCACTTTCCAGAGATTTCACCTTCTTAACTAACTCCACATCTTTATCCACAACAATATCTCCCGCACTATAAGATTGCTTACTTTCATAATTTTTACCACTAGCAATACGCTCATTCATTTTTGCAATCTCATCACGCATCTCGCCAAGCTCCTTTTCTTTACTCTCAACATCAATACTAGCATTTTCACGCACAAGCTCCTCAATCACCTTACGCTTTCTCATCATCTTTTTTTGTGCCTTCAACTTATCTTCATTTTTTATCAACGACTCCTTTTGTTTCAATAACTTATTCACATCCTCCTGTGTTGTTGCTCCCTTATCTCCTATAACTTTAGTAGGAGATTTCATAGTACTTTCCATATTAGAAGTTCTCTTTTTTAAGTCTTCCAATTCTTCACTAATTTCTGATAAATTTTTATCAATATTACTTGCATCTTTTTGCTTAAGTATATTAGCTAGCTCTTCCGTTGACGCAGAATTCAAAACATCAACCGCACTTTCTTCTACTTTTTTACCTTGAGATTCTTTAGCGTTATTTTCCTGTTTATTATTTTGTGGTGTTTCAAATTTCATATTATTTACTTCTTTATTTGTATTTTTTTTATCACTACTAACAGCTTTATTTATTTTACTATAAATACTACCTTTAGACAAAAGCTCCAAAACATACTGCTTTATATCAATATCCTTTTTTTCCTTTTCATTTACCTTTACAATTTTTTGTGTCATTGCACTAATACTGCGATCAAAAAATTGTCTTTTCTTAATCACATCTCCTTTTGATAAATTATCAAATTGTGCCAAATAATTTTCAAGCACCTTTTCAGAAAGGATTTCCCTTATTTGCAACTTTATTTCATTTTCTTTTTTTGCACTCGCAGCCTCTTTTGTATTTTTTTCTAATTGTTGCATGTTTTTTTCATGCACTTGACTAAGTGCACCCTCAACAATCTGATTTTTTAATTCAGCTGTTAATTGTTTATTAAAATCTTCATTATTTCGCACTTCTTTTATCATATATTTGTATTATGTGATTGCACGTTTAAAAACTGTCAAAACATCATCCGATGTCATTTCATATGTTGCATCAAAGGCTCCTACAATATCCTCAATGCATTCCATTGTCTGAATCTTTATTTCACTTTCTTTCTTTTCATTATCGTAGTCATCCCATACACCCTGTGCTTCAAGCTGTTCATAAAAAAGTTGTGTCTGTTTAACTAATACATCCATATACATAGACCCTAACTGTTCTTCAATTTTCTTCAATTTATTTTTTTCACTATTTTTTTGATCTACACTATCAACATTTTCTTCAGTAGTTTTTACACCTTCACTATCATTGTCCACGTATCCAAAATTTACCTTTAGAACAGCTACAATATTTTTTACACTTTTTGAATGATCTTCAAGTTGGTCTTCTTCCTTGATACGATTTGGCACATCATTATTCCAAAAATTATTCACGACTTTTTCATCCTTTTTGTCGATATCTTCAAAATCTGCTTTTAACTCTTTAAAAATCTCCTGAATTACACTTGAATCACTTTCCTCTAGAGATTCAATCCCTTCAATTATAACCGTATCAACCTCTTCATCATCTGACTTATGTGCAATATTTTTTTCATCTATTATTACGTCATTAGCTAAATCAGTCTTAACTTCTGTCACATTCTCAATATTATCTTCCAAATCAAATAACTCATCATCATCAAATAGCAATTCTTCACCGTCATCTAATGTTTGTATATCTTTCCTAGCGTTTGTTTTGTTAGTTGCTGCTATCTCATCCTCATCAAATTCTTTTTTTTCTTTTTTAAAATCATCTTCATCTACAGCCTGTACATCAGCAGTTTTTTTTGTTACAACAACATCTTTTTGTGTGCCTTTCTTTTTTTCCTTCTTTTTTTTGTTTTGTTTTTCTTGTTTTATTTTTTCATCTTTTTCTTTCATTAATTCTACAATACTATCAATATTCACCTGCAGCTTTTGTACAGCTTTTTCTTTCTCTTTTATATCTGTTATTTTACGTAACTGATTTTTACCATCCCTGATTTCATTACTCTTACGTTCTATGAATTCCTGCATAACTTGATTTTTTTCATATTCCTTTTTTATGTGTGCCTTTAATTGTTGATATGCTGAATCATCTATTTTCAATGATTTAAGCTCATCCCCTGCAATTTTTATATTAATAGCTTTTGTTGCATCTACAATATTTACTAATAATTTTTCTACAGCTTCATTTTTTTGCTGTGTATCCTCCATTTCATCTATTGCTTTTTTTTCTCTATATATAAAACTATCTCTAGCACCTACAAATTCTAGTATTTTCGTATTTTCTTTATATGTTTCTCTTATGCCAGTAATAAACTTTCTGTATTGAAAATTACTTTTTCTCAATACTGCAAGATTATCTTTCGTATCTATATTTTGCAATTTTTCTTCAATTTGAGATATTGTAGCAACAATATCTAATTCATTTTTACTATTTTTTATAAATTCATACCTTTTCACTACAAATTTTTGCACCTCCTCGTTTTCTGAATAATCTTCCTCTATACGTACCTTAAGTGCATTATATTTTTTTAACACTTCCTTAGATATTTGTTCATTTGATTCTTTTTTTCTATTCTCAATACTTTTGTCAACCACCTGTTCATCAACAACACCCTGTTGCACTTCAGTTTTTTGTTTACCATCAATCACTTTTTTATCATCAACTTTATCATACACAACTTTAACATCAGCCAACTGTGCCATTTCTTGTATTTCCTTTTCAATCTCTTTAATATGACGCTCTTGCTTTTTAATGACTTTTTGACCACTGAATATATCATTTCCAAAACTAAAATCATCAAAAGTGTCTATAAGCCTATGACAAACACTAACAGCCTTATCAAATAATACTTTCATATCATCCTCAACATCCTCTCGTGCATCCTTGATTTCAAAAAAAATATCAACTATTCTTGCAAATTCAGTATCATTGTTTTCATATTGTAGGCGCAATACTTCCATTTCCTTTTTTTGTTGTTCTGGACTTTGTTGGTTATCCACTTGCATATTTTGCAAAGCAGATTGGAAATTATTATCGCCGGCCATACTTTTTATTTAAAAAATTTATTTTATATAATTATAACATACTTTAAATACTACACGGATTTATCAACAACTCTTATATTGCTTCTCTAACAAGTTTTCCCAAGCTAGCTAGATCAATTGAGCTCAAATCATTATTCTTTTTTGGTTTCTTGTTTAAAAAGCTCATAATTTCTGAGTTTGTATTAAATTTTTCATATAGATAAGTTTTCATCTCTTTGTTATTTCTATTTCCGCTATATAATTCCCAGCCAATATGTCTATCAATAATTTGTTGTTGTAAATTGTTGTCAGCAATGGGATCACCAATGTCATATTTTTCGTCCGCCTCATCCTGATGGTCAAAAAAGTATTGTTGTTTCGCCATGTCCCAATAAACCCAAGTATCACTTTTACCCCATATTGAGGATTCCAATCCTACAAGTTGCATAATATCCTCAAATTTCTTTTTTATATCTCTTGCTACATCAAAAAATTTCTCTTCTTGTGACATCTTTTTAAATGATATTGTATATTTTTTTATTGATTTCCCATTAACATTGATTTTATCCAGATCCTTATTTTGTACATCATTATATGTCAAATATATTTTTGCTATATAATCATTGCTACCACTTTCAATTACCCACTGATCAAAAAGATTTTTATATTGTGCATCACTTAAATCAAATTTGACATCATCAATTTGTGGCATCGTCACATCAATACTGCCAAATAATTTACTTCCCGCAATAATATAATCAAATCTACACCCACGCATAATATGATACGCATCCTCTATGGCAACATCTAATTCTTTATCACTTTTAACCGCTTCTTGTAAATATGAATTTAAAACCCCCGTCATTTCAACACGATATGATTCATAATCATTTTTATGTTGTTCAATATCTGCCTCTGCATCATCAAGCTCCTGAACATCTTGTTTTATTTTTTGTGTCTCATTTTCATCATCAGTATTCTTTTTTTCTTTTTGTTCTTCTTCCACATCATCATTTTCATCCTGTAGGTTATTTATAACCTCTTTAGCAATCACATTTATTTCACGCTCTTTTTCAAAACCAAGTCCAATATAAAAATTCTCAAATTCATATTTTGTTATTTGCTTCTCTTTTTCATCTTCTTTTATGAGAATGTAATCATCTTCTGGATATTCTGCAGATATATATTTCTTCAAAGTAAAATCCTCAGCTGGTAATCCGTTATCATACTTTACGTAAATCACTTCAACACCATATTTTTTTTCAAATTCGCGACGACGATTCATCTGATATGCTGTTTCTTCTACTTCTTTTTCTTCTTGTTCAACCTCAATGACATCAACTTTTAGTTTTGTATCTTTTTTTTCATTCTCAATATTTTCCCCATCTTTCAAGTCTTCACCATCGTTCTTCAAAACCTCCTTCACATCTTCAATCTTTTGCTGTCTTTCTCTATTCTCTCTTTCTTTTTGTTCTATTTCTTTAAGTATTTTTTCTTGCTTTTTTTCTTCTTCTCTTTTTTTGTCCATTCTTGCATACAATTCACTTTCCCGTACCAAAGCAGCCTCAGATTGACTAAGTAGTTTTCCTTCCTGTGATTTCTTACGCACTTCTTCTGCAACAGCATCAACATCAACTCTAATATCTTCCCATTTTTTCATACAAAAATAACTTACAAATCAATATGTGAAATATATATGATATAATTGTAACATACATATTATATATTAGTAAAAATAAAATGAATAAAAAAAATAAAATCATTCACTTTACAATTCTAGGCATCATTATCCTCCTTGCAATTATTGTACGTATATACAACATTGACTCAATTCCTGCGGGCATCTATCCAGATGAAGCAAATAATGGCACAAATGCCTATGATGCTCAATTAAATGGAGAATATCAATGGTTTTATCCCGACAATAACGGCCGTGAAGGACTGTATCTTAATTTCATGGCACTATTGTTCAAATTTTTTGATGTTAGTCTCCTGACCTTAAAATTACCTTCTATTACGATGGGTGTGTTCACTGTTATCGGCGTATATTTTTTATCACGTGAATTATTCATTTCCAAACCACGTCTTGCTCTTATTGCTAGCCATCTTACTGCCGTTAGCTTTTGGGCAATTAATTTTTCACGTATTGCCTTCCGTGCAATTATGATGCTTCCTATTCTTACCTTTTCTTTTTATTTCATATTCAGAGGTATCCGTACAAATAAATGGTGGGATTTTGCACTAGCTGGATTTATTTTTGGACTTGGTTTTCATACATATATTGCATTTCGTATTGCACCTGCACTTCTAATTGTGTTACTTGTCTTATTCCTCATGCAATACGGTTTCAAATTTATCAAAGACTATTGGCTAAGTGGTGTTATATTTATCACCTTTATGTTATTGAGTGCTTTTCCAATGCTATATACATTTCACACACATCCAGAATTTTTAAATTCACGCACTGGCGATGTATCTGTATTTGCAACCAATGAAAATGGACTTGTACCAGTTCTCACAGAAACCGTTACAACTTCCCTATTAAAATTTAATGTTTATGGCGATCAAAATTGGAGACATGGTTACCCACCATATTCCACACTTGAACCTTTTGTAGGCATAATGTTCCTTGGTGGAATTTTACTTTCCACAATAATTTTTCTTCTTTATTTTTATCGACGTTTATCCAAAAAGATACGTAATAGAAAATTGGTTACACATGGACTTCTTATCGCATGGTTTTTTGCATTTCTCGCACCAGAATTTCTCACAACAGAAGGACTTCCTCACAGCCTGCGATCAATAGGGGTTCTGCCCATTGTTTATATCTTTGCAGCATTCTTTATCAATTTTATTATTGAACGTGCCGAGAAACATTCATATAAAATATATTTTACTACATCAATCTTGATGCTTACCCTATTATTACTTTCTGGTTTTTGTAGTATCATCAAATACCATGTCTACTGGGCAACAGAACCTGAACAAGCACAAGCATTTAATAAGTCACTCACGGATATTGCTCACCACATACAAACATTACCTCAAGGAACAACAAAATATGTCATAACTGGACCGCTCACCAGACTTCCAATTCAATTATTAAACGAAAAAACAATAAATTTACATTTTCTGTATGAAGATGAACTTGCTAAAATTAATACAACAAAAGATTATTACATCTTACTACCCCACTATAATGATAACGTAATTAACTATCTCAATACTATCCAAGAGGTAAACATACAAACTATCACTTCATCATTAGATAGTTCCTTTATATTAATTCATCCAACAAAATAGCATTATGATTACAAAATATTACAAGTTAATAATTACCTTTATCATTCTCTTCATGGCAACAGTGTCACTTTCACTTGCATGGAGTGATTCATTAACCTTTGATGAGGTTGCTCATATTCCTGCTGGATATAGTTATGTTGCAAAGCATGATTATCGATTAAATCCAGAACACCCTCCTGTACTCAAAATGCTTTCTGGTATAGCAATACTACCATTACAACCAAACTTTGATTGGACACAAAACTTTTGGACAACATCAAATAATTATGGAGAATATGGTCAATGGGATGCTGGACGTCATCTTTTACATCAATCAGACAATAATACGGATCTACTTGTTTTTTGGACACGTGTCCCAATTGTAATTATTTCATTATTGTTTGGATTATTCTTATTTTATTGGGGCAAAAAAATTGGTGGTATTATCACTGGCCTATTTGCAATAATCCTTTATGCATTTGATCCAAATGTTTTAGGTCATAATCATTTTGTAACAACTGACATTGGCATAGCTGCTGCAATTGGTATTGCATTTTATTTCTTCTTACAATTTATCAAAAATCCAACATGGTTAAATGCACTTATTGGCGGACTTGCACTGGGAATTGCGCAATCAACAAAATTTTCTGCTATTATATTACTTCCACTTTTTGCAACGCTACTAATAATTTATCCCCTTATCAAGTATTATAAAAAAGACCAAAGCAGACTTAAAACAGCTGGCCTTTATATTACAAAAGGCACCTTTTCTATATTTATTATGTTTTTTACTATATGGATTATTTACATCCCCGTTACATACAACATGACAGCAGATGTATTACCTCCTATTACAGAAATTAAAGGACAACCCAACAAATATGTACGTGACAAATATCTTACACAATTTATTTTAACAACAAATAAATACTCCGCTACTCGACCACTTGCTATGTACACACAAGGATTGATGCAGGTACTCAGTCGTGTTAACGATGGTAATGTCACCTATTTCATGGGTAACGTATCTTCAGAGGCCTCACGCTGGTATTTCCCGTTTGTCTTCATAGCAAAACAAACCTTAATCCACTTGTTTTTCTATACGATAGTATTAACACTACTTGTTGTAATGTTAGTCCGTGGAGGATTTAGCTTATTTACTCAACAATTACAAACTTCTCTCAATAAATTTCGTACTTTTACACTCAACAGATTTCACGAAATCACACTCGGTATATTTATAATTTTTTATAGTTATCTATCTATAACTGGGAATCTAAATATTGGATTTCGTCATTTATTTCCAATGATGCCACTTATATATATTCTCACGGCAAAGACAATTATTGACTCTTACAAAAACCTACGTAATCCAAAACGTAAACGTATCATAAGAAGTATTTTCATCACGCTTATAGCCACACTTGTTGCAATTGTCATTAGTGTTTATCCTTACTATATGTCTTATTTCAATATTCTCTTTGGTGGACCAAAAAATGGTTATCAATACGTGACAGACTCAAATGCTGACTGGGGCCAAGATCTCAAACGACTTAAAATCTACCTCGACCAACACCCTGAAATTGATAAAGTACGTATCAGCTATTTTGGCGGTGATGATATCCACAATAGACTAGGAGAAGACAAATATATTTTATGGTGGGATAGCAAAAGACCTATTGAACCAGGTTATTATGCACTATCTACATTTTTTATCCAAGAATCAATTTACGATAAAACAAAAGTATATGATGACAGCTATAGATGGACACAAGAACACAAACCAATCGATCAAGTTGGCACATCATTCTTGATATACAAAATTAACTAGATATAAAAATTATCTCACTTTGTTTACAAAGACATTTACGATGCATGTCTTTGCGAGGAGTGTTTAGCGACGTGGCAATCTCTGATAGAACTATTATATAAGTTTTATGATGACATCTCTAACACTTTCTCAATTCTCCCTTCAATCTCCTTCGCATAAAGCTACGACGACCAAAGGAGTGAAGAAGGTTTTGGTTTATATTACCTCAACATCTTTAACTTTAATGGGACCCTTCACAAAAGTGTGTCTGACAGGTACAATGAATAATTAATTTTAATT
>JAOZNB010000048.1 GCA_029933995.1 Candidatus Moraniibacteriota bacterium
CTATTATGGACTATGCAGTACCCACCTCGGTAACATTTACTTATGGGGTATAGCGCTATACAAGTTTTTCACAAAAATATAAACACTAAGTGAAGACCACCAACGATGCTTGTGGTTTCTATCCTGCAGGTTACACCTGCATTAAAATGAAAGTCTAGTAACTTATTTATTTTTTTATATTAGTTTGGTATCTAATATTTTATTATTTCTTTTTTTAAATCCTTTCCTGCAATTTTTTTTACAATCTTTAGATATTTTTTAAGTATCATTCCAGAAATGTTTATTTCTTCAAGAACGAAGTGATTGATATAAAAATAACATTATCCGGAATCTTATACTTACATACTTTAGAAACTTTTTAATATTATAGAAAAATTATATACTTGCTACGCTTTAAACGCACTCATTTTTCTACGCTAGTGGTTTTTTATTATCAACACCTTAACTATTATTTTATGGTCGCGTTTCAATAATACGTCCCCTAGAACAATCTGCATTTGAATTGCACGTGCTCGTACATGCATCTGGAGAATCTCCAGCTTGCGGAGTTGCTTGACATGTTCCTTGAGTATTACACTCACGTGCTGTACACATTGTATTCACTGGTAAATTATCATATGGAACTTTTATATTTTCATCATCTTTACGCCAACATTTTGCATCAAATAAATTGCTACCATTATTTACTTTTAGCTCTCCTTCCTCACCTGTACAAATAAAATTCTTTTGTTCTTCTCCAATATCAATTAATTGTCCATCAATTTCACAACAAACATTTGGACAGTGCACACTAATAACTGCATTATTTGCTTTACCATCTGAATCAAAATATACATACCTTTGTAGATTTATTGGTAATCCAGAGAGACAAGATTCTGTTTCACAATCTATATCTCGTGGAGAAGCTGGTTTAGTTACGTCATATGTACATATCCAATTCCAATCACCATTAGCAATCATATAAGGTGATGTGGTATCAGTACAATTTGTACCACATAATGTATACGGACTGCCATTTACTGGTTTATCATCACTATTATTTTCTTCCCAATCACCACAGGTTGGCTCATATGTCAACGTACAATCAGATTCACAATGAGCATTTTCTGGAACGTTATCCTCAATATCACACTCTTCCTGTGGAAAATCTCTTTTACCATCACCACAAAAAGGTCCTACTTCTGTTACATTTGTACATGAATTACTACAATACTCACAATTTTCACCATATTCAGCTATACATGGTAAACCGTTTCTCACTTTCTCTCCTGTCGTTCCATTATCACAGTCTTCTGTCCCGTTTTTTTCACCATCACCACAATATGGACCATGAACTGATTTCCACGTACACTCATCTGCATCTCCTGGTGCAACACAATATGTACAACTTTCTCCATAATCTGGTAATGCACATGATTTTGGCGTACTGCCCGCGCTTGTATCACAAACCTTATCGCCAAGTACACCATCGCCACAATAGTCACACCTTGCAGGGACACCAACACTTGCAGCCCATGCTACTGTTTGTGCTGGCAATACTAATCTATTAGCACAATAATTCACACTATTATTACTTGGTGTACGTACCGTCGGACAAAACATCCAATTTGGCTTTATGTCATCCACACTACCTGGCCGTTCCCAATGCTCTGATATCCACTCCGATGAACCATTTGGTGTTGGCTTTGAAAAACGTGCCCATGTCCACATACGTGTCGTTACTGCTGGGAAGTGTGCTGTAATTGTGGCATTGCCATCACCTATCGCAACACATTGCATTCCTGTGCAACGTACCACATTATTATTACTTGATGTCATATAAACTTTACCTGCACTAGATCCACTACCATTCCACATCAACGGCTTTACAGCTGACCATGCAATTCTACCCCATCGTCCACCACCACCAGTATCATAAAATCTCTGCCAATATGTATTTGTCTCTATCTCACTTGTACGATCTTGATTAATTGAATTAACCCACTTTCCATACGGTGTATCCCATGCACCATTGCCAGCAGTAAATGTAAAGCTGGGATCATATTCAAAGTTTATATTTTCATCAACACACATAGTTGTACTACCAGAAACAATATCTACACTATGACCAATTGTTACAGAACCATTCAAAGAAAATTTTCTTTGAATCACAGCACCATCATTACC
Source organism: Candidatus Moraniibacteriota bacterium (assembly GCA_029933995.1). Lineage (GTDB taxonomy): Bacteria > Patescibacteriota > Minisyncoccia > Moranbacterales. The sequence goes on from JAOZNB010000048.1 coordinate 2,167, forward strand.
CCTAATATAAATTGTATGTACATTAATGTTATTATCTGTTGCGAGAACACTTTGTTCATCATGTGCCCGTACTGATGGTACAATTACAATAATAACAAATATTATACAGATGACCACAAATATTATGCCCCTTATAGTACCATTGATCTGATTGAATTGTTTAAAGTTATTCATATAATTATAATTTATTTTTGTTTATAAAATTTTATGCCAAGAAAAATTAATACTCCCACAAAAAGCAGAGTCGATAAACTAAATAATATATATTTCATATTATCTAATGTTGTATCTTTATTAAATTGAACATTTTTACCACATGCATTAAAATCCTCACAATTATAATTCGTTTCATATTCATCCACTAGTTGTCCGTCACTATCATATACTTGTGCATGCAACACTAAATGATTATAACTTTTTTGTGCTATAAATTGAATCTTATCAGCAACCATAGTAGGTGAAATTATTCCCTCATAATCAATACGAGATACTTCTGCACCATTCTCATCTTTCAATGTAACAACAACCTTTCCTTGTGTATTTATACCGGATGTATTATGAAAACATGTAAATAATGTCACATCATCGCCTTTACTTAATGGAAATTTTGTAATCGCTGGATAATTAAGACGCGCTCTTTCTTGATTGCTCGTAAGACGAATATTCATAATTGACTTTTGATCATCTGAAGTTGCTGTAATTTTTAGATAATACACAGACTCATTCATCTGTGGAATTTCGTATTTCAAACTCACACTACCTTTTGACGAAATATCAACTTGATCTTTTTTTGTATCTAAAAGATCTTTTTCATTTGAACCATCCCAATAATATAGTTCATACACTACATCAACTTTTTTCTTCTCATCAAATGTATTTAATAGAGGTTGTTTAATAACAATTTTATCACCCTTTTTAAAGAGAGGCCAATTACCAATATGATAATATTTTTTTCCATTCACTTCTGTTTGTGATCGATTAAATGAAATGAAAGAATTTTGTTTTGTTATAACATTAAATGATGCATTTCCAGCAATTATTTCATTGGAGAACGGCAACCCTCCTAAGTTAAATTTTTTTCCTACAGAAAAAAAATAATCAAAAATATATTCAGACGTTAATGCAGTTTCTGGAATTATCCAATCAAATGATGTTGACAAAGTACCATTTGCAGCAATAACAATGTCCTTTGCAGCAATAAATTCATCAATAATAAAATTACCCTCCTCTTGATAATTTCCGTTTTTTTGTGAAACCCGTACAAACACATTACCATTAACAACAGGCTGATTATCTTTATTTGTAATTTTACCTAAAAAATGTGCCACTTCACCTGGTTCATAATAATCTTTTTGTGTATCAATTGATACTTGAACACTTTGAAATGTATAATAATCAAAACAATCCACGCCATTATCCACAATATTATCAATACCCCAATCATTACTAGACATAATTTCGTCAATCTCTTCCCGTGACAACCTATCTGTTTCCACAAAATTAGCTTCATCCTCCTGTACTTTTTCATCTGAATTAACTTGTACCACTTCATCAATCTCTCCCAACTCCTGCCCAAAAACAAAAACTGGCACCAAAAGAAGTACGAGAAACGAAATAATATATCTTTTCATAATTTAATTATTTATTTTTATTTACTTTTTTTATTATAACACACTCCAAAAAAAACTGCACGATTAATTATTTAATATAATGTTGCAACTATCATTATTACAATTATAAATAATTGTACCATCCGTATCTGTACGAAATATATTTATATCCATAGATTCTAATCTATTTAAAACATCAAAATGTGGGTGTCCATATCTATTATCTTTTCCTGCAGAAGTTATTACGTCTCGTGGTTTGGTTTTATTTAAAAATATTTCACTTGTAGATGATTTTGAGCCATGATGACTTGCCTTTACAACTGTTATCTCATCATCTATTGGCAAAACATCCTCAATTTCTGATGATAAATCACCCCCTAGATAAAATATTTCATCACCCACATACAAAATTGTGGCAATACTAGCATCATTTATATCATCAATATCACTCACATCACTATCAAATGGATAAATTACACTTAACCTTGTGTTTACATCAATCATTGCTTCAAGTCCTCTATATGCAATTATGTCCATAATATCAGCTTCATTTTTTACTTGGTGCATAAGTGCTCTATGTATAGAAGTATCCTTGCCTGCATTAGTGTGCCAAAATTGATCTACTGAATAATTTTCAAACACACCAATAAGTCCATCTATATGATCACCATCCGAATGCGTTGCAATAACAATTTCAATATTTCTATCCCAAAATGGTAATTGTTTTCCTAATTGTTCTAATAAAACTGTACTATCAGGCCCTCCATCAATTAAAATCTGTTGCGAACCTTTTGAAATCAACGTGGCATCACCTTGTCCAATATCCAAAAATGATATTTTTACATCATTAAAATGCATAATATGATAAATGATTACACCACTTACAATCACTACACACATTCCAATAGCTATACTTCCATATATTATTTTTCTTGATTTCATAAAATTTGTTTCTTATTAAAAAAATATGCAATACTTCCAATAACTACATAATACAAAACACCCCACCAAACATATACATTTTCAACATATATGCTACCCCACGAAATTTTAGCCAATGATTCAATCACAAATATTTCATATGACAAAAGAAAAAATGATGCCCACCCAAACAATAAAGCTATCGGATAAAATATAAAACTTACCACAAGCATTAAAAAAACAAGAAGCATTGTTATTGGAATAATAGGCAAAACTAATACATTTGCTAATAGTGATACTAGCGATATCGTATGAAAATGATACACAATAATTGGTAATACAAAAATCTGTGCACTAATAGTAAGTACTAATATATCCACAACACCAAATGCTGCATTTTTTGATACAAAATACCTTTCCAAAACAGGATACACTGCAATTATACCAAGTGTTGCCAAAAATGATAATTGAAACCCAACATCATATCGCAATAATAATGGATTTATTGCAATCATAACAGCTCCAGTAAAAAATATTGCACCATAAGCATGAGAAACACGTCCATATGATGCTGCAACTAAAACCAAAATACCCATTATAGCAGCCCGTACACCTGATGATGGAAATCCAATTAATGCAACGAAGAATAAGACACTTCCAATAGCAAATATTACAGCGTATCGTCGATTCACTCCCACAAATATCACAAATCCCATCACAACAGCAACAATCACTGAAACATTATATCCTGAAACTGCAACAATATGTGTCATACCTGTTTTTGCAAATATATTTTGCATCTCGTCAGATAATCTATCATCACCACCAAAAAGAAGTCCATTTGCTAGTGCTGATTGTGGTGCGGGTATAATATTATTTACGATATTCTCCATTTGCATCCGAAATAATGCAAGTTTACTTAATATACTTTCTTCAAATCCTACAATATTATATTCAAAATTACTACACGTATAGTCCACACCATTCATAAAAAGATATTTTTGATAATCAAAATCATTATATTTTTCTGGCAAAGAGGTTTCACACTGCAATTGCACAACACTTCCCCACACAAGTTCTGTATATTTTTCATCCTTTATCAAAACTGTTACACCATCATAATATTCCAAAACCACTTGAGAATTCCATCCTTTTTGTACTACCTCATCTACAACTTTAGCCTCACCCTCAACAATTTTACCAACATTATTTTCAACATATTCAATTCGTTGTAAAAAATAATTCATGATTAATGCACCAATACTAATCATTAATATAAAAAATACAAAACACCAAACTTCTTGTCTATCATAAAAAACAACTATAATACCTATAGACAAAATACCAATGACAAAAAGAAATGCGCTAACAGACACACTATAAAAAGACAGTATACCCACACCACAAATAAACCCTACAGAACCCCACAAAACAAATCGGGAAATATGTGACAAAGACATTACTGAATGAATTAATATATTAGTAAATAAGTATATTAGAAATTCATCATTAATGTCAAATTTATATCATCACAATATCATCAATCTCAATAATTTTATTTCGTGAAATAATACCTTGTATAATTCGTACTTCACTTTTTGCAACTTCAAAATAATCAGCCAACAACTTTATAACCATTTTATTTGCCTTACCTTTTTCAGAAATAGCTGTTGTACGAATTGTATAAGTTTCATCATCACATTTTTCAACAATATTTTTATGTGCTCCAGAGGTTACTTTTACTTTTATCTTCATTTTTCTAAATAATAAATTATCTTAAAACTGTCAGTTTAGAGATTTCTCCATTCTGCTCCAATCGAAATGACAACAACTTAGTTTTTTAATTATTTTTTCATAATATCAGCAATAACCTTCTGAAAACTATCTACAGAACCCACTGCCTTATAGACACTAGCAAATCGTATAAATGCTACATCATCTACATCACGTAATTTATTCATAATAATTTTACCAATTGCACGACTCTTCATCTCACGTTTTTCTTTTGATTGAATTTCATATTCAATTTGTGCAATTAATTTTTCAATTTGTTCTTCTGTTACTGGTCGCTTTTGGAGTGCTCGCCTCAAACCATTCTCCACTTTATATCTATCATATTCTTCTTTTGTACCATCACGCTTAAGTACCGTAAGTCGTAAAATTTCCAATTCTTCATATGTAGTAAACCGTTCACCACACTTCAAACATTCTCGCCGCCTACGCACGCTACGACCATCTTTAATTGTTCGTGAATCCACAACTTTTGTTTGTTGTGGCTTTTTACAAAATGGACATTTCATATAATTTGTATAATATCCAACTTTTAATTTCTCAAAAGTTGGATATCTATCTTTATAAAACTATTTTAAACTATAACACCTACTCTGTACTATTTACAATAAACCAATCAAATAACATATCGTTATCAACAGTATGTTCAATAATAATATTAAACAAATTATTTTCAAAGTCCTTTTCTACAAAAAATGTATTATTCTTCATGTCACTGATAGGAGTCACAAATACACGACTACCGTCAACAAGTGCACCTGTATTAACTATCACATCAACATCTTCAGCAACAATAGTTGCAGTACCAATCGAAAAGGCACCTTCTTCATCTCCATTACCGTCTTTCATTATTACATTATCATTTATAGTTAATATATTTGTTTCTAAATTTTCTGTTATGATTGTTTTTGTTATTAGAATTCCATTTAAGGTTAGTTCCTGTATATCTTCTATTATTATTTCTTCATTTTCTTCTCCATCTATTACTATAATTTCTTGTGTTAATACTCCGTCACTAACAAACATTAATTTATCTGGATTTATTGTTAATACTCTTGTGTTTATTAGATTTACCAAGCCTAATCCTTGTTCTAAAATTTCTAATCTATCTGTTATATCCTCTGTAATATTTATATTTGTATTTGCATCTATTTTTTGTTCTAAAACCATAAGCTTATCTTCCGTGCTTTGTATTTGAGTTTGTGTAGTTGTGAATTGATCTTCTATTGTTGTTAATTTAGTGTTTATTAAAGTTTGTAGTTCTTCTACAGAGTTTACATTTGCTTTTAAGGTTAAATCATTTGTGTTTGTTGTTATAAGCCCTTGTTGTTCTTGTGTTGCTTTTATAAGAGCGCCTGTAATTGAATTTGTATCAAATCCAGACTTATTATTTGTCAATCTATCATCATATACATTTTCCGGATCGTTTGCTATAAACCCTATCCTCTCAACTCTATCATTACCATCATCATTATATTTGTAAGTTACAACATTAATATCATTCAATAAACTTAATCCACTTTCTGTAAAGTCTTCTATACTATTTTTTGATTCCATTGTTGAAATTGCAGATCCTCTATGATAATAATTTCCATCAGCACGAACATAGAAAACACCTTGCACTGGACTATATGATTCAACAAATAATGAATATGACGTTGTTGAAGTGCTTACACCAGCGCGAACCCTTAATCCATCACTACCAGCAGTTGTACTTGAGTTTACTATGTATGATGCAAAATCCGCGGTATTATCTGCAACTTGTAATGCATAATTTGAACTAATTACACCAATTCCAACGTTACCCGCAACTGAAGCTGATAGTACTGGAACATCCCCATCATTTGTAATAAGTACACCCTTTGCTGTTACACCAGTTGCACCCATTGGACGAATAATTGACCATTCTGCATTATCACTATCCACACCAAACATTGTTCCCACATAACCAGGTGCTTGAACAAGTGAATTTCCTGCAACATGCAAAGTTTGCTCTGGACTAGCGGTTCCAATTCCAATTCTATTACCCTCAACAGCATCATCTATAGTAATACCTCCTGCATTTGAACTTATATTTCCAACTCCAAATCTTAATTTACCAGATGCATCATTTTGTGTAATATAACTATTATCAGATCTATTAAATTTCAGATCATTAGCACTTAATTGTGTAAACATTGTATCTGCATTTGAACCTATTTGCAAAATACTTCCAGAAACTAAATTTAATTTTGTTTCTGGAGCAGTTACACCCATTCCAATTTTACCATCAGGTGAAATCCTCATCCGCTCCGCTAAAGTTGATCCAGTGTAAAATGCTATTGGATCTGAATCATTTTGATTTATAAGTTGCAAACCACCAGATGATGCATTTTGTTTTAATTGAACATTATTTGATGATGTATATGTAAGAACACCTTGCATAGTTCCAGCACTGTCCTTCATTCGTACATATTGATCATTCTCAAACCCAAGATCTCCATCAATATGTAATTTTGTTTCTGGATTTGTTTTACCTATCCCAATTCTCCCATTGCTCTTATCAATAAACAAATCATCAGTATTAAATGCAATATCTCCATTTGTTGTTGAATCAGTTTTGAAATTGAAAATATTATTTGTTGTGTCATATGATATTAATCCTTCATCATCTGCACTTGTTCCTATATGAATAGTATTATCATTTAGATAAAGATCATTCCATCTTAAAGATGAAGTTCCTAAGTCATATGTATTTGTTGCTGATGGGATTAGATGTGCACTTAACATTACATCTCCCGTACCATTTGGATTTATTGTTAGGTCTTCATCTGTATCATATGTCTCAATTGTAGCTGAACCTGAATAACCAAGTCTTAATACATCTGAAGAAATTACATTATCATATATTAAGAAATCAGCTGTTCCATCTCCTCCATCAAAAAGTAATCCTGATGCATTTGAAGTAATAGAATGATTTGAACCATCAT
>JAOZNB010000049.1 GCA_029933995.1 Candidatus Moraniibacteriota bacterium
CATATGTTGGGCATTTTAATAAATGAAGGAAATATGAGTATTGATGATATATATGATAACTCAATATTATTTTTAAAAGAAAAAAATTATTTTCAAAAAGCTACAGATGATAAAAAAGCAGAATTATATATTAAAAAAATTATAACAGTTGAACAAGAAAGGCTAGAAAAATTTACTCAGATTGGACAAGAAAATCAATTTTTCTTTACAGATGTTATTACTGACAAGGAATTGCTAAAATGGAAAGATAATTCTTTTGAAGAAACAAAAGAGGTTTTGGAAAGAGCAAAAAATATTTTAACTGAAGTTGAAGAGGATAAATGGACTCGTAAAAATCTTGAAAAAATCCTCATGGATGCAGCAGGTGATAAAAAAGGTGATTTTCTCTGGCCACTTCGCTCTGCATTAACAGGAGAGAAAAAATCACCAAGTCCCTTTGATTGTGCCTGGGTTTTTGGTAAAAATGAGTCAATAAAGAGGTTAATCACAGCACTTGATTTATTGTAGTTTTGATTTTTTAAACCTAAATTATACCAAAATTAAAAAAGTCCTGTGTTTAACTACAGGACTTTTTCTAATTGTGAGTTAAAATGTCTAGTTTACTTTTTTGAAATTTACATTGTACATGGGCTCATAAAGATTATCATACTCATCACGTACCTCAACAGTCTCACCGTCCATCATTGTTGAAAGGGAAATATCAGACATCATTTCTTGTAATGATTTTGATTCACCTTTAAGTTCATCAAGTTTTTCCCAACGCATACCAAGATCTCTTTGTGCACTTAATTCATGTTGTTTTTTAGTTTCTCTCATAGCATTCATTTTTTCAAGTAATTCTTGATACTCTGCGTCTTGAGCTAATACATCTTTGTATTCTTTACGAATTTCCTTCATTTCTTTTTTAGCAATTTGAAACTCACTAAATACTTCTTGTACATCTTTCATATGTTTGTTTTTTTATCTATTTATAAACACAAAATTTATTATATCATACTATATAAATTATAAAAACTGGTTGACTATAGAGTTAAACTATTATATTATGAATAATCGTACTTTAACAAAAACAGTAATCTCATATTATAATTTTAAAAGGAGAAATATTTATGGATACCTATATATCTTTTCGTTACATTACAAGGAGTCAGACAAAATACGAGTCAATTGCGATGGCCCTGTCTGAGATACACAGAAAGGTAAATAATACTATCGCAAATGAAATAATTTCTCATTTAATTGCTTGTGAATATTCAAAAAATTCACAAATGATTGCCATGGCCTTCATTTCAAAAGAGGGACAATTGGAGGATATTTTACGTATTTCTGATGCAACTGCATTTTCTACAATGGAAAAAACATTTTTGGAATATGCATCAATGAAACCTGCTTCAAAAAATGAAGTTAGCAAAACTACTAAAGGCTTATTTCAAGATCATCATTGTTTAAATGGACACAATATTACATAAGGAGTTTATCATGGATATGATTACAGTAATTGATAGAATTAAGCAGGCCAAGAATAGGTATGAGTCTATCTCGGTTATACATTATGCATTAACACATTGGGAACCAAGTGTAAGCAAAGCCATAATTGAGTCTCACTTAGTTGATTGTAAATATTCAACAAATGCTCAGTTTATTGCTTTGGCGCTCATACCAGATGAAGGTGAACCTGAAATGCTACTGCGCAATATGAATTTAAACAAAATAACTGACACAGAATTAATTTTTCTAAGCCATGGAATGCGAAACATTTTAAGACTGTGTAACCCAGTTGCCTCAATCGTTATGCCTGATAATCTCAATTTGAAAATTATTCAAATATTTACGACATTTGATAAATTTGATAAAATTGAATTAATTAAAAAATGTAATCTTGATAGATCAACAATTTCAGGACTCATAGGACTTGCTTTACTACCTGACACTGAAATATGTTTAGGTACAATTCTTGATAAAGTATTTAGACATCCTAACTTCGATGATTATATTAGGTTTTGTTTTGCATTTGAAAAAAATGCTCAACATGCTGAGTTTGAAAAATTTATAAATAAAATTGTTAGTGAATTGGGAGGGAAGGAGTTTGCAATATCACAAAAATAACAATTTTAAAAATAACAGAAAGTTGGCCCTATGGGATGAGGTTCGAACGGTTTTGAATTCAGTTTTGGAGTAGAATTCAAAACTGTGGGGTTGACAAAGTATTGAAATAATGCTATGATATAGTATTGTAGTTATAGGTATTTAAAAATATCTCAAATTGCAATGTTCTTTTCAATCAACTAAACATGTCGTTTGGTTGGTAAACTTTTTTGGAGATCGTTATGAATACATGTGGATGCCACGGATGTGGTGAGGCTGGTTGTATTGATTGTATTAACGGGAACATTATTGAGCATGTGGAAGTATGCCCAGAATGTAACGGTGAGGGAACTCATCTCTATACATTTGCAAAAGATGATTCAGATGTATTTGAATGCCCATTTTGCAATGGTAAGGGCCTGATGAATGAAAATGAGTTAGATTGTTACCAAGGGTACCAAAGCGGTGAAAAGGATGCTTATAAAAATTTGCGTCCAACTTGCACAAGAGATGTAGATTTTACATTATAGATTTTGTGTAGAGGAGCGTGAAACTTAAAATAGTTTCTGCTCTTTTTTGTTTTTTTGGGACAAAATTCAGTTGGTGGGATGTTAAAATAATACCTACCACAACACGTGTTTAATAACTCGTTAATGCCTAAATGGTGTTGACGAGTTTTATTTTTTGATATATTAAAATACAGGGGGAATACTTTTTATGTCGCACAATGTACGATGTCTTTTTTTATAAATTCAAAAAGGGAGGTTGTATAAGATAAATATTATTTTAAATATAAAACTTTTATATACAAATCTTATCTATTTTAATAAGTATATTGAAGCCTAATTTTTACAACAAATTATTATAAATTATATTAAAAAATTTAATTTATAATTTTATTTTTATTATAAAAATGGATTATTTTTTAGATATTTTAATACAAATATTTTACTAAAAATATTGTAAATTGGGGGAGTCTGATTTATATTTTTGATCCAAAATTTACATAACTTTCAGACATACTTTTGTAAGTTATATTAAAATTATGAAATTTTACAAAAAACTCTCATAAACCACATTGTAATACATTTGCATTGATTCATAGGAGTTCACACAAGCGTTTGCAAGAAAAAAGTAATACCTTAGTACCACTTATTTTTTACAAAACGCACAGGAGAATTCAATACATGTATTTGTATCCTAAAAGTAATGCATGGATACCACTAAAAATACATAAAGCAATTCAGTTTAATTATCTACACAATATTTGCATAAAAAGTAGTACTTACGTATCATTTAAATATTCAAAAAGGTTAACTTTAAAAAGGTTTAAAATTAAATATAAAATCATATTTTTTTATTGTAAATTTATACAAAATAAAAATATTTTTTATGTATAATTAATTGTAATTAATAACATCAATATAAGTACATTCAAAAGTATGCATAAAATAGGTAATATTAGTGTAAAAATACTTAATTTGGCTTATATAACATGTTTTTAAAGTACTAATGTCGCATAAGGTACATTGTGCGACATAGGATTAATTACAAAATAAGAACTTATACTGACTATCTTTAACAATTCTACTTTATATAAATATTACATAATTCAAGTTACTCTCCACCATCACACTACTATAGAATTGCCGCTGATCATATTTACTATATTTTTACTATATTTATTAAATTAATAACTCTATTAAAAATAAGTCTTTATTAATTTTTCTGAGTTATCATTACATCCTTACTTTTTATAATAACTTTACTAAAAATAGATTGTGACTTTAGTATTATTCCTTAAATACAAATGCAATATAAATACCCTACCCTATCTATATAACCAAAAATAAAACTGATGAAATAACTTCTTACTTCATCAGTTAGTGATTTAACCACTCAACTTCAATCGAAATACACCTGTTTCTAATAATCTAAAACCTAAGCTATCATATAATCGACGAGCTCCTATACGTTTTGGATTACTCGTTAATTCAACTATTTTGAGATCAAGTTTTTTTGCCTGATTAATAAGATGTGTGAGCATTTTTAAACCAATGCCTTGCTTACGATAGTTCTCGTGAACAATCACATCTTCAATTATGCCAACCCAACCCTTTGTTGGGACTAATCTGAGTGTAATAGCTGCAAATGCAATTAGCTTATCATCGTGCTCAATTACGTGACAATAACAATTGTGTGCATGTGCCAAAAACGCAATATTACAACTTATTTCACGTTTAGTTAGTTGCCTGAATAATTCTTTTAACTCATTCTCACTATCACTTACGCGAAGTGGTCGAATTTTAATGGCATTATTATTCATTTTAAAGTCCTCCTATTGTTAATCATTCTTAATAAGTGTTCCTTCAAATTTTCTTTTATACAAGTAAGCATCTAAATTTTCTAAATTTTCACCATTAAGTGTTACAACTTCCAAGTCTTCTCTTTTTGCGTATTCAGCTGCAATGGGATCAAATGGTGCATTTAAACCTGGGCTCCATTCATCTGTGTTAATTTCCTGAAAACGTTCCCAGGACATTTCTTCTATCTTTTGAGCATCTGGAAATTTATTTGGATCTTTATCATAAACATAATCAATATTAGACAAATTTACAATCTTTTTTATATTTAAATATCTCGCTAATAGTACAGTATCATAATCAGTTGAAAATCCAGGACGCCATCCAGCAGCAAGCATTATAGGTTTATCACATTGAAAAAAGTCTTCTAGGTCATGCGGGTTTGTATTGATACGTGGATGTGCATAATCACGAAAAATTGTACGGATAAGGTGAGCATTTAGTCGTGTTGCATGTATACCAAGCCAATCTTTATCTTCATCGGTTACATCATCTGAAATATCTGAAGCTGCTTGAGAGTATTTACGTGCTGTTCGTCCTCCACCTGTTATAAAAACAAATCTTTTGTCATTTTCTTTAACATGTTTTAGTATTAATTCCTTAAATTCTTTCAAAAAATTAATGTTAATTTCATTTGGTGCTATTAATGAACCTCCCAGATTAATAATACATGTTTTTTTTGAATCCATAGTACAATTTTTATTAAATTATTTACATGTTGTTGATTTTGTATATCCTTTGGCTATAGCATCCTCATCTGACTTGAAACATCGTAAATTTTCTTTGGATATTTTCTTGGCATAAGAGCATGACGGTGGATAATATTTTGCTCCTTTTATACTACCTACATAAATACACTCGCTTGCTGTTATAATATCATTTGCACATATCTCTTTTATAATAATAGGCTCACCAATAGGCTTATTAACTATGATAGGACTTTGTACAAGTTCCGCACCTTTAAATACTCCAAATACAAAGCTAAGTAAAGCTATAACGATAAAACCAATTAATAAAAGTATCTGTTTTTCATGTGTCACAAACCAAAAGACTATATTTGCAATTATCTTTTTTAATTGTACCAGAAAACTATTCAATTTCAACATTTACTTATCATAATAATCAATTACCGACACCATTGCAAATCCCCCATTGACAATATCAAATTCTTTAGCTATAATATCATAGTATAAAAATTTATGGAAGACTCTCTAGTCTTTTTTTAATATATTAACTTTTATTTATGGCACATAGAAAAGCCGGTGGGTCCACCAGTCTGGGTCGCGATTCGATATCTAAGCGTTTAGGTGTCAAAATCTACGGCTCTGAAAAGGCAAAAATTGGTAGTATTATAGTTCGTCAAAGAGGTACAAAAATTCACCCAGGTGAAAATGTAACTCGAGGTGAAGATGATACACTTTTTTCAACTGCTAATGGAACAGTAAAATTCATGGACAAGAAGGTGCGAGATTTTACAGGTAAGCTTCAAAAAAGAAAATTTGTTAGTGTAGTTACTGAATAACTATTCTTCATCAAAAAAACATCCCTAGTGGATGTTTTTTTGTTTTATTTGACGATTATAAGTTTTTTAAGTCGTGACTTAATAGCGCCTTTTTGTCTTTTAAAGATTATTACTAATTCTTTAGTGGACTTCCCTTCTTTATGATATTTTAATAATTTTCTATCATCAGAACTAGACCATGGAGTGTAAGCATTTTTATATTTTTTTTGCACCTTTTTGATTGATTGGATTTTTTTACTTTGCGGAGGTGTAACATCCCTTTTTACAATTTTACTTTTTTTAGGTGATTTGGTTTTCTTTTCAACTCTTTTAGACATCTTTTGAAATTCCTTGTCTTTTTTGTAAATATCAGGATGCACTTGAAGTGCTATATCATTAATACCTAATAATTTCATGTTTCCTAATGTTTTGACTCGTGATAAGGCAACATAACCCATTCCATATTCAAAAGCTCGGCTAAGGTCCATTTCAGCGCTATCTAAGGTCATTCCTTGGCTTTTGTGTACAGTTATTGCCCATGCAAGTCTCAAGGGTAATTGTGTTAATTCAGCAATTGTTTCACCCTCTTCTTCAATTGACCATTTTTCTGGAAATACAACAATTTCTTCTCCATCACTCAATTCTACAATAGGAAATTTATCCTCACTAAAATCAATAATTCTACCAACAGTTCCATTTACATAACCCTCCTCAAAATTATTTCGCACAAACATAACCAGAGCACCTTCTTTAAGAATAAGCTTTTCAGGTGCTAAACAACCTTTTTGCAACGCTTCAATGACCATTTCATGACCATCTGTAGCCATTTGATATGCAAAAGCTTCCGTAGTTAGTTTATTTAATTCACGGTTATTTATCATATCGACATCAATATTGTGTGTAAACAACTTTGTAGTTTCAGTATTATCATCACTGAATGGATCATCTATTAATTCTTGTAGTGCATTACGAGTTTCATCACATACTGTTTGATTACGTATATCCGATAAAATTTGTACAATGTCATCGTCTTCTTGACGATATTGTTCAGTGAGATAACACGTTTTTATATTAAGCTCTTGCCAACTAGGTGAATCAAAAGCAAATTTCACTTCACTATCATTATTTCTGCCAATAGGTGGAAGTTGAAAAAAATCACCAGAAAAAATAACTTGCATACCACCAAAAGGCTCCCAACTACCTCTAGCAAGTCGCAATATTTTATTTATTAAATCCAACTGATGTGCATGTATCATAGAAATCTCATCAATGATAAGAACATCAGTTTTTGCAAGTCTATCACGAATAATCGGTTTTTTAAGCATCTGACCAATATCACTTGGACTCAAATCATCTTTGATGCCCATGCCACTCCAAGAATGAATAGTACGCCCACCAATATGGGTAGCAGCAATCCCAGTAGAAGCTGTAATAGCAACTTTGATTCTATTTTCTTTTAAATAATCAATATATTCATTAAGTAAATAAGTCTTCCCACTACCAGCAGCACCCGTAAGAAAAACATTATGCCCAGCTTTTAATATATCAAAAGCAGTTTTTTGTTTCATGTAATATAGCACGTCATTGCGAGGAGGTACGACGAAGTAATCTTAGTAAGATTAAAAAAAACCTCTTTACAACAACATTCTCAATAATTAACTATATAACTATACCATAAATTCAAATAAAAGGTTTACCTTATCATCAAAAACTCCATGTTCGAATCCTATCAGCCCAACTTGATTTTTAAAAAAATAAAAGATCAATAACTGTATAGTTATTGATCTTATGGTTTTGCTCACAAATTAATTAGGCGTATAATTCTTCACCCCAAAATTCATGAAAGCTGTTGGCAGTATCATCTGCCATTTCCTGCCATGCTTGAGCAGACATTTCAGCCTGACATTTTCCTTGTTGCACAAAATCAAAATCATCAGCTGTCATATTCTTCAAATATTTTGTGACAACAATTTTTGTTACAATATTTGTGCATTCCAGACACTCAATCATTGCACCAGCTGTTTGATTGATGATAATTTTATTTCCCTTAAAATAAAACACATCGCCATAGCTGAAACACATAGCACATTCAGCATCAAATGCCATATGAACCAAAGGAAATCCCGGCTCATTTTTTTTACGAGTAGAAACAATTGGATGTTCCACATCTTTGAACATCCAATGAGTCTTAATGTCTGCACATGCAGTACGATCACCGAGCTTTGCAGTCTTCCATGAATTACATCGCAAAGGATGTGCATTTTCTGCATCAGACAAATTATAAAATCCAGCTGTAAGCTTACGCAAACGATCAATAATTACTCCCATTGTTCTTTCGGTCAGAATAATTTTTTGCATGAAAACCTCCCATTTTATTGTGAAATTGATAATGTACAAAATATAATGTCAAATTTATGACCTTGTATTTTAGCATATTTTTTATAATATGTCAACCTACTCTCTTGAATTCTAGGTAATGTGTCAAAACATAATAGGACGAAATATCAAAAAAATCAGAAAGTGGTTTGTAATAATCTTCAAGAATAAAAGTAGGAAAGTTACAAATAGCATCAGCATTACAATAACCTAGACTTTCAAGTTTTTCTTTTGGAGTTAAACTATTAAGTCCCATATGACTTCTGTTATTAAAATACATAATCCAAAATTGAGATTCTTTTAAGAAATCATCTTTAGAATTAATATAGTCTCCTCTAGGACAATAAAATTCTTCATCATCAGTTCTGTGACTTCTCTCTACAATATTTTGTTTCCACTTGATACCGTCTGTATCTTGTACTGTTACATTATACTTTTTTAATTTTTCATTCCATATATTAAGTCTTTTCTTAGAAGCACTGCAAAACTCACTACCTCCATCAAACTGAAAATTCATTGAAGTATATACATTGTGAGATCTAAGCCATGCAATAACAAATTCTAAGAACTTAAATCCAAAATGACTATCAATATTGTGACTCCAAGCTAAAAATCTAACTCTTGTTTTAACATCTATAATAGTCCATTGGTAAACTGGCAAGTCTTCATTTTCCAAAAACTTAAAATATATTTCAGGAGGTAATGCTTTAAGGTCTAAAACATGTTTTACATCGTACTGTAGTATCTCAAAAGCCTCTAGTTTATCATAGTTATACAAAGATCTTCTATTACCATTACAAGTACGTGTTTTTTTAACTTTAAAACCATTTCTTTTGTAAATACCTTTAATTTTAGGAAATGTGTATTTATCCATGTTAAAACCCTGTCTTTTCAAATGCGTATACATTCTGTTAACTCCATAGTTAGTTTCATTGTATTTATCAATGACTACCTTAGAATCAATATCATTTAAACTTCTTGAATGTGAATGAGGTTTACGTGAGTTATGTTTTAAGAAATCAAATAAATACAATTTATCGAGACTGTATAATATTATGTGTAAATGATAAAATAAATTATTAATAAATCATTTA
>JAOZNB010000050.1 GCA_029933995.1 Candidatus Moraniibacteriota bacterium
TAACTTTGCGAATAAACATAAAATTCATTCGTCTTTGCGAACAAGGAGTGACATATTGTGTGTTCAGTGAAGCAATCTCGGATAGTAATCAATAATCTAATAATATTATAGTCTTGTGATATTTTGATAGGGATTGCTTTCTCCTTCGTCAAGGCTACGGCAGGACACAGTCGTCGTACTCCTTATTAATGTCTTTGTGGTGTTATGTTGTGTATTAAGTGATATAATCTTGTAAATAATAAGATAAATTTGAAGCATTGCATTTAAGCAAAAAAAATAGTTCAAACATATTTCATATGTTTGAACTATTTTTTTTGTGTTGCCCGGGTAGGGATCGAACCTACGCATAACGGGATCAAAACCCGTTGCCTTACCGCTTGGCTACCGGGCAATGTGTTGAATTGCTTTTTGTAGCACGTATTACCTATAGTATACTAATTTTAATTTTTTTTCAAGTATCAAGTGCGTGTGGTGGATAATTACATTTTGCCAGTTATAAATTTAGTAAAGGTTGGAGTACTTGCTATTTTTTAGTGGTCTATTCAGTTACAGTATCACCCATTAATTGGGAGGCATATGATAATAATTCAGAAGAATTGGATTCTTCTTTCTTTTTTTCTACAAGTACATTAATTTTCATTGAGTCATTAAATAATTCTTTTGTTATTTGTTCAATCATTGTGCAATTTTCTACTTGAGTAAGTCTATCTTTGTAGAAGGGGAGAGTTGTTACAATTGTTATCATTCTGCCTTCAATAGATTGTAATTCACATTGTTCTAGCAGTTTGGCAATTGATTTGTTTTCATTATCAATTCTTGCTACACAATCCTTCCACATTTGAACTGAGTCTTGTGTTATATTTTTTGAGGGTGTGGGTTTTTTGATGTCGTCTTTTTTGATGGATTTTTGAGTAGATTTGTTTTTGGATGGTATTTTAGTATCAATATTTGCAGTAGTTGGTTTTGAGTGTGCTTTAGCAATCTGTTGATTATCAGTACTTTGTGATTGCGTTGGTTTTGATGAGGGTTGGCAAATATTTACTGCAGCAACTTCAATGGGTAATTGAGTGATCGTTGTTGTTTTGGTTTTTTGTAATGCTGTGACACATTCTTCTATCATGTTGATAATATTTTGTGAATTTGTTTTTGTAGCAATGTCCTGAAATGTATCAATTTCTGATTTAGGTATAGAAACAAGTGCTTGTATATCTTTATCTGTGGTGCTAATAGTTAAAAATAATAAAATTCGTAATTTTTCAATAATTGATCGAATAAATGTTTCCATGTTGTGACCACTATGCATAACATTGTTTATGACGCTCAAAGCCTTGCTAATATCAGAATCAGCAAATGATTTAATTATTGCTAAAACATCATCAGAAGATGTGGTACCTAATATACGAGAAACTTCATTTTCTGTAATATTTTTATCTTCAAGTGCAAATACTTGTGCTAGTAAACTTTCACCATCTCGCATACCACCATTGGCAGCGATAGCAATCATTTCTAAGGCACCTTCTGATATTTTTACATTTTCTGATTTTGCAATAATTGTTAATTTTTTGATAATATTATCTACGCTAAATCGTGCAAAATCAAAACGTTGACAGCGAGATAGGATTGTTTCAGGAACTTTGTGAATTTCAGTTGTTGCAAGTATGAATATTACATGTTCGGGTGGCTCTTCTAGAGTTTTGAGTAACGCATTAAATGCATTTGTAGAGAGCATGTGTACTTCATCTATGATATATACTTTATACACTGTTTCTGTGGGAGTGACGCCTACAGTCTCTCTGAGCGCACGTATATCGTCTACGCCAGTATTGGATGCTGCATCAATTTCAATAACGTCCATTGAAGTTCCATTTTGTAAACGTTCTGCAATATCTTTTGAAACAGGTTCAAAGTTATTTCTGTCTTGTGTATTTACTGCAATAGCTAGTAGTCGAGCAACAGTTGTTTTGCCAGTTCCTCGTGGACCAGTAAAAATGTATGCATGTCCTATGCGATTTGTTTTAATTGCATTTTGCAATGTTTGGGTAATGTGATCTTGCCCAATTACATCAGAAAATTTTTGTGGTCTATATGTTCTATATAAAGTTTTTGACATAAGTAGTATTTTTATGGTAAATATAATAAATATATTATAACATATATTTTTAGATACTATAGTTCTTTTTTACAAGGAGATGATAAATGTATGAAAATAAATTTACACAAGTTAACATGGTGTCAGAGGGTGGTATGAGTCGTATTGCATATTTAGGAACAAATACAATTCGATATATATTGAATTTGTATTGCATGCAATTCATGTCGCTTTGTGCTGAGTTTCAGACAAAAACTAATTTCACAATTTCAGATACGGCTTTCTTTTTACAATCTCAGACTATTTTGCGCAGTAAGATTACGCAATTACGTAAAATGCTGCTTTATGAAGAGTGTAAACCACCTCTAGCACGTTGCAGGGATTATGATTGGCTTATTGAAAAGGAAATGGTTATGTGTTTTGTACCAGATAATGATAAATTATTTGTGAAAGCATGTGTATGTGATACTAATGTAATTTTATGTGATGGTGGTCGTGCTGTATCTGTTAAATATAGTGAACGTGTCAATCGTCAATATTTTATGAGCGGTCTTGGGGGTATTTATGGGGTTGCAGATCCATATATTCTAAAAAAATGGGAGTATAAATATTTGATAAATAATTTAGAATTTGCACACCTCTGGATTGAGCAGTGCATTCAAGGAAAATATTCCTTACAAGATGCCATTTTATTTTTACAGGCATTATAGACTTAAAACCCACTGAATAAAAATATTTAGTGGGTTTTTAATATGAATACATTTATAGTATTGGATTATTTTTTAAATACAAATAATTTGTATCCTACAAAGTTCCAGATAAGAGATAACATTGTTGCTGAGGCTGCAGCAATATTAGCTAATTGAGCAGAATTAACAAGTGTAGTGTCTCTGAATATATAAATAATTAGTGATGCAAGTCCTACATTTATGACAAGACCGCTTAAGCTAATCATAATAAATCTAGTAACTTCTTGTTTATTAGATTTATCTTTTGCACCAAAAGTCCAATATTTATTCCAAAAATAAGCACTGATTGTTGCAATGGTAAATGAAATACCTTTAAAAATAGAAAAACCAACCCCACTTGTTATAAGTGTTATTGCCATTAGGAGATTTAAAATACCCCAATCAAGAAATGTATTGAACGCACCTACAGCAGCAAATTTTGCAAATTGAAATATTATTGGTATTTTTTTACCAATAAACCAAGCAAGTCCAAGTGCAATATTTGCAAATATTACAAAAAATATTACAAGAGCAAACACATTAAATACATTTATTGTAATAATGGGTATGCCCAAATTTATAATAATAGGTACTGAAAATAGCGCAAAAGATGCACCTATAAATGATACTAAATAAAAATCCGTGCGATTAATTTCTAATCGGTTATTGTTTTTCATGTATTAAGTTTATTTTTAGTCAGTTTTTTGCATTTCTGCACGAATTTCTTTTTCAATCTCATCAATGTCAGGTACCCATTCATCAATAATATCTGCAGCAGTATTAGATTCATCCGTGTTCACATTATCATCTTTTGTATCAATGGTAGCATCTTCAATTATTATATCATCAGTACCTTCTGAATCAAGAGTAGTATCTTCAATTACTACATCTTCAGCATCTTTTGTATCAGTGTCATCCTCAATTGTTATTTCTCCTTTAATATCCTCAGCGTCATCTTCAATAGTAATTTCTGTAGCTGTATTAGTTGTATCAGCTGTGTCATTATTTTCATCAATGATGTCAGAAGTTATATTGTCAATCGTTGGTGTTGTACTTCCGGTTAATATCGCATTTGCAGTTTTTGGTTCAGTAGATTCTGCCGCAGGTTGTTGAAAAGCATTCACAACAGGTGCTGCAGTAGGATTTGGTGTATGTTGTAATAATGCTTCAATAGATGCCCATTGTGCATTTTCATCTTGTGATGTAATAATAGCTACTTCGTCACCAGGTTGTACATCAAAATATGTAATCGAAGCAAGTAATACCTTATAAGGCTTTCCATCAACTGCTACAAAATAATTACCACTAGTATCCTGTCCTACAACACCAATTTTATTTTGTCTAGGTGTTGGTCCAACTTGTTTATAAATGAAAGATCCGTTATCAACAATCGTTAATTTAAGTAAATCTCCTTCGACAAGTTTTGATTTTGATGCGTAGTTTGCTGGAATGGGATATTGTTTTCCGTCAGTTCCAATCATTATTTGTCCGTCAAAAGTACCCTGGACAACATTTCCGTCATCTTCGTCAACTTTTTTTCTACGTCCAACCTTCTTTTTTCCTTCAAGCTGAAGGAGCATAGCTTTTGCGCTTTGCATTGTTTGTTCTGCTGTTGTGATCATATCACGCAGAGATTGTATTTTCATGTCCTTATCTTCGTCAGAAAGGACTTTAGTTTCATCAGTCATAATCTTTATTTTATTTTTATTTTATATTATTTATTATACAATATAAAATACAATTTTACAAATTGTTCTTAATTAAGTAATACGGATTAAAAATTATTTTATTTCATAGTCTGTTCTTTTTACACCATATATTGTATAGTGTCAAGGACAAGCGGTTATATTTTACGCTCAGTCTTCATTTATGGAATGACAAAGCTTGTTATTTTTTATGATTAAGGTTTAAATTAGAATATAAAATTTAGATAAAATTAAGTATATTATGAAGAATTTTTTTATAAAGACATTTGGTTGTCAACAAAATGTTGCTGATTCTGAACGGCTTGCTGGATATTATAAGTCTCGTGGTTATAATTATGTTGATTTAGAGAGTGAGGCTGATTTAGTTGTGATAAATACTTGTATGATTCGTGATATGGCTGAAGAGCGTGTTTATGGATATATACGAAATCTGAAAAAGAAAAATGAAAAAGAAGAAAGAGAACAAAAAATTATTTTGACAGGTTGTATCGTGGGTGCAGTAGCACGTGAGCCAAGTGGTAAAATGAAGAAAAAACTTGCAAAACGTATTCCAGATGTAGAATTAATGCCAATTGAAGATGTAGGATTTGAATATGAACCCGAACGTGCAAATAAAAATCATGCGTGGGTTGTTATTTCGAATGGGTGTAATAATTATTGTGCTTTTTGTATTGTACCATTTGCGAGAGGAAAAGAAGTTTCACGTCCCTATGTTGATATCATATCGGAAGTTGAACAACTTGCAAAAGATGGATTTACATCGGTTACGTTATTGGGTCAGAATGTAAATTCTTATGGGTCAGATCTTGTACTTGAAAAGAAAGAAAATGAGCAGGGTGTATATAATTTGTCAGATGAAAGAAAGGTTGAACCAGTGATGGTGAATCATCTTGGTCGAACACGTATCCCAACACTATTTCCATATTTATTAGATGATGTAGCACAGGTTGATGGAATTGAAACTGTTACATTTACAAGTTCTAATCCGTGGGATTTTTCAGATGAATTAATTGATGTTATTGCACGTAATGAAAATATTGATAGGTTGTTACATTTACCAGTTCAATCAGGCAGTGATAAAATTATCAAAAAAATGAATAGATGGTATACATCAGGTGATTTTGTTGCACTTACAGAGCGTATAAAGGAAAAAGTAAAGGGTGTAGATTTTATTACAGATATTATTGTGGGATTTCCTGGTGAAACAGAGGAGGATTTTCAAGAAAGTGTAAAATTATCAAAAAAAGTAGGATTTGTACGAGCATTTATTGGATGTTATTCAGAGCGTCCAGGAACACTCGCATCAAAAGAAATGCCAGATACAATTGATTGGAGTGAAAAAAAGCGACGATGGCATTTACTTAATGATTTAATTAATAAGCCAAATGTGGGTGTGAGCTATTCTAAGGATTGGATAAGAACAAAGGAAAAACATAGTACTAAAGATTTTTCTAAAGCAAAAAAATGAAAATATTAAAATTTAGAAGAAAACTTAGTAAATTGATATTATCTGATGAAAAAAGTACGACATGGAGACTTTTTGATGATAAAGATTTATCTGTAGGTGATGAAGTTTCTTTTGTTGTATGGGAAGATGGTAGGGAATTTGCACGTGTAAAAATTATTAACGTAAAAGAAACATCATTTGATGTATTAACGGATGATGATTGGACTGGACATGAAAAATTTGTTTCAGATAATGTAATGTATAAAACATTTGAAAAATATTATAATCGTTCAGTTAATAAAAATAGTCCTGTAAAGATTATAAAATTTGAGATTTTATAAATTGATTGTGGTATACTCAGAATATAATTATTTTTAAATATTTACAGATGGATAACAAAAATTCTATAGTTGAAAAAAAGATATTGAAACCATTTTCTGATGATATCGTATTTTTTGATGCTGAGTTTACTGGTCATGATATTGCTAATGATAATTTAATGGCGATTGGTATGGTGTCACTTGATGGTGAACGGGAGATGTATTTTGAATTAGAATATGATGAGGATTTTGTAAATGATTGGGTTCGTGAAAATGTTGTACCTTATTTGACAGGGAATAAAATTTCACATGAAGCTGCACGAAAACAAATTGGGGATTTTTGTGGTAAGAGTGAGCCACATCTTGTTGCAACAGTAAATCAATATGACATGGCTTTTTGGCACAAACTTTTTGCTGGCGAAAAAGAACCAATTCATCGGATACCAATTGATTTTGCATCAATGCTTTTTGCGGTAGGAATTACTCCTGCACGTGAGATAGGTGGAGAGAAGACAAATTTTTATGCACAGTTTGGTATTGATTTAAATAATTATAAAGTGCACAATGCGTTGGATGATGCAAAATTAATGAGAGATTTGTATATAACGTTGTCACAATAAAATTAATTAATTTTATTAAAATAATAAATATGATAGAAATAAATCAAATATACAAATGTAATGTGTGTGGCAATATCGTAGAAGTTAGACATGCTGCTGCAGGTGAACTAACATGTTGTAATCAGTCAATGAATTTGTTAACTGCAAATACAGAGGATGCATCAGTTGAAAAACATGTACCATTTGTTAATCGTGATAAAAATGGTATCCATGTGCAAATTGGAGAGGTGATGCATCCTATGACAGAGGATCATTATATTGAGTGGATTACACTTGTAACTAATAACAAAACAAAAACTATTTTTTTAGCACCAGGTGATGCGCCAGAAGCAAAATTTGCAACAACAGCAGAAAAAATAACTGTGTATGTATATTGCAATATACATGAACTTTGGAAGGTTGAGGCATAATTGCTATCTTGTTGCATAGCTTATTGAAAT
This sequence comes from Candidatus Moraniibacteriota bacterium, assembly GCA_029933995.1. Classification (GTDB taxonomy): domain Bacteria; phylum Patescibacteriota; class Minisyncoccia; order Moranbacterales. Next base: position 7,351 of record JAOZNB010000050.1, read on the forward strand.
ATTGTATAATATTAATTGGAGGAGTGATCTCATTAAAATAAGCGTTGGACAAGGTCGTAAGCGCTATGTGGGTTCAGTCTATCTGCGTCCATGATGCTTTATGCAAAAGTGGGTCGCGTAAATCAGTTAAACAGTCATACATTATGGAACGAGATGCACAATTTGTCGAGGAAGTAGTAAAAATGCTTGTTGACAATCCTGACGATGTAAAAGTTAATCGTAAAGTTGACGAGATGGGTGTACTTATTACTCTGGATGTAAATGCAGATGATATGGGTATGGTTATCGGTCGCGAAGGTTCTACAGCAAAAGCACTCCGAACTCTACTACGAGTAGTAGGCGCGAGGAATAATGCACGTGTAAACCTAAAGATTAACGAACCAGAAGGATCTGAACGTCCAGCTCGCAAAGATCGCGAAGAAGGCGAAAAGAAAACTTTGGATGAAGTTGTCGGAGATATAGAAATTTAAATCTAAAGAAAATTTATTTAAAACTATATAAAGAATAGTTTTAACAAAGCTCATCATGTATGTGGTGAGTTTTTTGTTTTGTGATAAGATATTATATGTAAATGAATTATATGAATAGTATGCATTGCGTGATTTTAGTAGCTGGATTTGGAACTAGGATGGGTGAGTTAACGAAGGATTGTCCAAAGCCGATGTTACAAATAAATGAAAAACCAAAACTTGCGTATAGTATTGAAATATTACCAGAAGAAATTACAGACGTTATTTTAATAGTAGGATATTTAAAAGAACAAATAATTGATTTTTTTGGTGATAAATTTGATGGGCGACAAATGCATTATACAGAACAAATAAAGTTTAATGGAACAGCTGGAGCAGTTGCGCTAGCAGGCGATCTTATTGATGATAAAATTCTTGTTATAATGGGTGATGATTTATATAGCAAAGAAGACTTGAAAAAGTTTTTGCAATATAATCAATCTTTGTTAGCATTTGAAACACACAAGGCTCAACAATTTGGATTAGTTGATATAGATTTTGAAAATAATTTGACTTCAGTTGTAGAACGACCTCATGACAAAGATGATGGTTTAGTTAATACGGGTGCATATGTATTGTCAAAAGAGTATTTTAATACTTCAATGGTAAAAATTTCAGAAAAGGAATATGGCTTACCGCAGACATTGATGTCTATGTATCCAAAATATAAAACGTATGTTGTCACAACAAATAAATGGCAATCGATTGGGTCACCAAAAGATTTAGACATTGCGCAAAAACGGATTGATGAATTTATATAATTTTTATGCAAAAAAGAAAACAATTAAGATTGAAAAATTACAATTATTCACAAAGTGGAATGTATTTTGTGACAATTTGTACATATCAGAAAAAATGTTTTTTTGGAAAAGTTATTAATGATGAGGTGAAATTAAATTTAGCAGGGAACATCATTGATAGGTGATGGAAAGAATTAGAAAATAAATTTAATATAGAATTACATGAATATATAATAATGCCAAACCATGTATATGGAATTATAGAAATAAATAATTCTGTAGGGACGCCCCTTGTGGGTGT
>JAOZNB010000051.1 GCA_029933995.1 Candidatus Moraniibacteriota bacterium
CTCATAAAACATAGCCTGCATAGTTGTAACGGAAGATGTATCCCAATAACCTATATTTTGATTAAATGCCGTCGCCCCAAGAAACATATAAGACATATCTGTAACAGAAGATATATTCCATAAACTTATATCTTGATTAAATGCAACTGCCCCAAAAAACATATATGACATATTTGTAACGGAAGCTGTATTCCATAAACTTATATCTTGATTGAATGCAGATGCATTAATAAACATAGTTGACATATTTATAACAGAGGATGTGTCCCAAGAACTTATATTTTGATTGAATACGGATGCATCACTAAACATACGTGACATATTTGTGACGGAAGATGTGTCCCAAGAACCTATATTTTGATTGAATGCCGATGTATTCCTAAATATAGATGCCATATTTGTAACAGAAGATGTATCCCATGAACCTATATTTTGATTAAATGCAATCGCCCCAAGAAACATATATGTCATATTTGTGACAGAAGATGTATTCCATAAACCTATAGTTTGATTAAAATCTGAGGCATTGTAAAACATATAGGACATATCACTAACAGAAGATGTATCCCAATAACCTATGTTTTGATTAAATGCGGATGCATGACTAAACATGCGTTGCATATTTGTAACAGAAGATAAATCTGGTATATCTGTGAAATTTCCGACCATATTATTACATCCGTAAAAAGCATATGCCATAGAAGTCCAAATTCCTGTTCCCCATTGATCTATTGAGAGAACCTTTTCTTTATCTCCTGCATTATAAAAATAAATTCTAGGAAATCCAGTTTTTGCTCCTGTATTATCTTCTATTCTTATAATATATGTTCCTGCACTCCCATAACTACATGTATAATTTCCAGTTTGAGCTGTCACCTCGTCTGTACCATCGTTATTACAGTCTACATTGTAGTTATATCCTGTTCCTGTTGTTGGTATAGTAAATTGTGTATCTGATGATGTTCCTGTATTATCTGTTTTAACTGTAATTATGAAATCATCAGTTCCTGCAGCATTTACATTTGCTGCTATTAGAAAAACAAAAAGTCCAAGTACTATAAATATACTTCGACCTACTTTTTTTTGTAATAGAAAATTCTTTATCATTTTTATATTTTAATTATTTGTTTTATATTTTATCATTATAGCTTATTTTGTTTTTTTTGACAAAAAAATTTTGTTACTTTACACAAATTGCGATATACTAATAATATAATTAGATTAAATTAAAAAATATGACACCAACAGAACCTGTGGTAGGACGTGTATCATGTGATGATTTACATGGTGATGCCAAGAAGATTTTTGAGGATTTTTTAGAAAGTAGTGGGAAGGTGCCTAAATGGCTACAAGTAATGGGAAATTGTGAAGATACAATGGTTGGTTTTTTCTCACTATTCAAATCAGTAATGGATGACGCACCTGCTCCAAGTGCGCTCAAATGGAAGGTCGCTTACGTAGTATCAGATATCAATAAATGTGAATTTTGTATTGGAGCAACACAATCAAAATTGACAGGGCTAGGTATTAGCGATGAAGACTTACAGGATATTGACAAAGTAGAAGACCCTAAAGAAGCTTTGGCGATAGAATATGCAAAAGCAACAACCGAGCATGCCTACAGTGTAAGTCCTGAGCTGACACAAAAAATGCAAGAGACATTTAGTGATGAGGAAATTGTTGAAATAACTGCTGTTATTGGAACATTCAACTTCTTAAATCGTTTTAATGATGCTCTGAGAATTTTACCAGAAGCAAAATAATTATTATTCCCACTTTCACAAAAATAATAAAAAACCGCCAAAGTTGGCGGTTTTTTATTTATCTATAATTTCTCATTGTTTTTTTTCTACTTATTCATGCTCACTTTGATTGTCATGTGTCACATCATCAGATTCTTCATACTGTGCAGAAACCGTTTGTCCCATTGTTGTCTTATTGAAAAAGTCAGAAAATGTAACAATAGCGATAGTGGCTATAATACATGTCACAACCATAACAGCTGTTCCACTGCGAAGCCAGTCTTTCAATGTAATTGGAGTATCTGTTTGCTCTGACTTTGATACAACAATCACATTTGCTGTTGAGCCAATTGGTGAACCATTTCCACCAAATCCTACACCAAATACAAGTGCCCACCACAAAATATTCACATCAACACCCTTTGCTTGCAATGCAGCAATAACTGGAATCATTGCTACAGTAAATGGAATATTATCAACAAGGGCTGATAAAATCGCACTCATCCACAGTACAATAACTGCAGTCATAACAATATTACTTTCAGCACCACTAACAAGCATTTCTGCAACAACATCAAGTGCACCAGAATATTCAAGTCCACCAACAATCACAAACAGTGCCGCAAAAAATACCAACACCGACAGTTCTAATTTTTCAAAAATCTTTTGTGGATCCTTTTTTGGTGATACTAAAATCAAAGCAATTGCAGCACCAATCAGAGCTACTAATGAAGGTTCGATATGCAATATATTATGCACAAAAAACAAGCCCACAACAAGTATTAAAACTCCTACAACAATTTTAAGTGTTCTCATATCTGTAATTGCATCTCTTTCATCCATTTTCATCAATTTATCTATGTTTTGTGGCTCTTGCTTCATCTCTTTTCTATAAATTAGCTTCAACACAACAAGAGTTGCAAACCATGCTACTAACACAACTGGCAATGAATGTGTCAAGAAATCATTAAAACTAAATCCAGCAGCTGAACCAATCATGATATTTGGAGGATCTCCAACAAGTGTTGCTACACCACCAGTATCTGACAAAAGTGCTTCTGCCATAAGTATTGGAGTCGGATTTATCTTAAGCATCCTTGTTACAACAATTGTAATTGGGACTATCAAGATAATTGTAGTAACATTATCCAAAACTAAGGATAGTAACGTTGTTACAGTTCCTAATGCAATAACCAATAACCAAGGATTACCTTTCGTTTTTTTTGCTGCAAGAATACCTAAATACTGAAATGCTCCTGTTGTCTCCATAATTGCAACAATTGTCATCATTCCAAGCAACAAACCAATGGTATTAAAATCAATTGCGTGCATGGCTTTTTCTGGTGAATAAAAACCAAATATTAACCCAACAATAATCATCATAATTGCACCAAAAAATGCAATAACTGTTCTATGTAGCTTTTCAGCTATGATAAGACCAAATGTTGCAACAAAAACTGCAACGCTTGCCCACAATGCGTAATCCATAATTATATCTAAAAATTAAAAAATTAAAAAAGCAACATAAATATATTGCTTTGAAAAATAAAATATTCTACTTAAAACTCTCTTTTATACCCATATAATGTCCTATCATTTGTTTAAATTCTGTACGCGTTAATAGCCCTACAACCTCATTTTCATCATTAACTACTGGCACACGAACTTGTTTTTTTGATAAAGCAAAAATAGCAGCTTCCATAATTGAGGAAGTAACCTTTACAGTATTAGGTTGTGCATTCATAAACTCTGATACAGGAACATTAGAAGATTTATTCACTTCTTCTTTAAACATATCCTCTGTTGCAAATCGCGCAGCAATTGTATCATCTTCTAAATAATCTGGCACAACACGCGCTATTACAGAACCAGCATTCACAATGCCCACTAGTTTTTGATCTTTGTCTAAAACTAACAAAGAATTTGTTTTTTTTACAATCATTTTTGTTAAAACATCTTGCAAAATTGCATCATTACCAATTGTAGTTGGCTGACGCATTATATCCTCAATTGTTGTCGTCTTTCCATCTATTACCATATCTTTAAAATATTATATAATTTATAAAAAAGTATCACAGTTTGTAATTATACTCCCTTCTATTTTTTTTGCAAGCCTAAAAAAATATCATCAATATTCAATTATCAAAAATATTTTACAAACCTTTACGCGCAAGAAATTTCTTTGCAATTTTGATCCTAGACATTTCCCTTTCAAGTGTTGCTGCAACGTGTGCGTATTCAGTCTCATCTGTTTTTATCACTTTATTCTTGATATCTTCAGCACGTTTTTTGGCAGCTTCTGCTTTTTTAATATCAATCTCTTCTGCTCGCTCAGCCTCATCTGCAAGAATTATTAATTCATTATTTGCAAATTCCAAAAAACCACCTACTACAGCAATACTAACTTCCTCACCATCTTTTTTGGTAAGAATTTCTCCAATTTGCAATGATGCAATATATGCTCTATGTTCAGGCAAAATTGTCACCTCGCCATCAGTAACTGGGAGAGTTACTTGATCAACGGAACATTCACAAACAACTTGCTCTGGAGTTATTACTTTAACTTTTATCTGTTTACTCATAAAATAATTTTAAATTATTCAGTTTTATTTGCTTTCACGAACACCTTCGATAGAACCTTTCATGTAAAAGTCCTGTTCAGCAACATCGTCCATATCACCATCAAGAATCATTTTAAATCCTTTAATTGTATCCTCAATTTTTACATATTCACCACTTGTTCCTGTAAATTGTTCAGCAACAAAAAATGGTTGTGACAAGAATTTTTGAATTTTTCTAGCTCTTGCAACAGTAATTTTATCCTCATCAGAAAGTTCTTCCATTCCCAAAATTGCAATAATATCTTGCAAATCTTTATATCTTTGCAACACTTGTTGAACTCCACGAGCAACATCATAATGATCCTGTCCAATAATATTTGGATCAAGGATTGTTGAATTTGAATCAAGTGGATCAACAGCTGGATAAATTCCAAGCTCCGTCAAAGGACGAGAAAGCACAACTGTAGAATCAAGATGTCCAAAAGTCGTAGCTGGTGCTGGATCAGTAAGATCATCAGCAGGCACGTAAACAGCCTGAACTGATGTTACAGAACCATCTTTTGTGGAAGTAATTCGCTCTTGCAATTGACCCATTTCTTCAGCCAATGTTGGCTGATAACCCACAGCTGAAGGAATTCGACCTAAAAGAGCAGATACTTCAGAACCAGCTTGCGTAAATCGGAAAATATTATCAACAAATAATAATGTATCACGACCTTCGACATCACGGAAATATTCAGCCATTGTAAGTGCTGAAAGTGCTACACGTTGACGAGCTCCTGGTGGCTCATTCATTTGACCAAATACCAGCGCAGTCTTATCCAATACCCCAGACTCTTTCATTTCATAATAAAGATCATTTCCCTCACGAGTTCGCTCTCCTACACCAGCAAATACAGAATAACCACCGTGCTCCTGAGCAATATTTCGGATTAACTCTTGAATAAGCACTGTTTTTCCCACACCAGCACCACCAAAAAGTCCAATTTTACCACCTTTTACAAATGGACAAATCAAATCAACAACTTTAATACCAGTTTCTAAAATTTCAGTATCAGTTGACTGTTCAGAAAACTTTGGTGCACTACGGTGAATTGGATCCTTTTGTGTCACCTCTATCTTTGCATCATTACCATCGATTGTTTCACCAAGTAAGTTAAACATACGTCCGAGTACACCAGGACCAACTGGCACACTTATAGGTGCTCCGGTAGCAACAACTTGCATTTTACGCTTCAGACCATCTGTTGAAGCCATGGCAACGGCTCGTACTTTATTACCTCCAAGATGCTGATGCGTTTCAAGTATAATTTTTTCTGTATCTGAAACGATTACTTCAAGTGCATGATAAATCCCTGGCAATTCACCAGAAAATTCTACATCCACAACAGGTCCAATAATTTGTATAATTTTTCCTTCATTCATAATGTTTAGTGGTTAGTATTTAGTAGATAATAAATTAAATAATTATTCAACTGCAGCGCTTCCAGCAGATATCTCTGCAATTTCCTGTGTAATTTTCATCTGTCGTATCTGATTATATGCAAATGTCAGTTCTTCACTCATATCTCTTGCTGCATCTGTTGCATTTTTCATTGCCATCATCCTTGATGACTCCTTAGATGCATTTGATTCCAAAATTGCATGATATAACTGCATTTCGATAAGTCTAGGAAAAATATGTTCCAATACTTTTTTTGGACTTGGCTCAACTTTGTACTCCATCTCCTGCTCTTTCAAACCAAATTCTTTTGCAATATTATCCATTTCAGCAATCTGCTTTTCTAAGTCAATCTTTGATACTGGTAAAATCTGACGAATTTTTGGCTCCTGTTTTATTACTGATACATAGTCAGTATATGCTATAACAACCTTGTCATATTTTTTATTTAAATATTCCTCCATCACTATACTTGAAAGTGGTCGCACTTCATCAATTCCTGGTAAATAAGTAAGCTCTGGAAATGCTGCAATAATATTTTTACCTAACTTACCTACTAATCCTTCACCTTTTCTACCTACTGTAATAAAGTCAATTTTCAAATCTTTATCAGCAACTGGTGAATTTATTTTTTTTGTGCCAATACGATTGACCTTTAGTCTCTCAGGATTTTCAACTTCCTCTCTCACCTTTTTCATTATTTGTGCATTAAATGAACCACACAAACCACGATTTGATGTAATCGCAACAATTAATACACTTTTTACTTCACGTACTTCCAAAAGTCCATGTTCATAGTTCTCAAAAGCTCGTGCGAGATTTGTGAGAACGCTCCACGCAGCATGAGCATAAGCACGAATCTTTAAAACACTTTCTGTAGACTTACGCATCTTTGCAGCAGAAACCATTTCCATTGCACGCGTAATTTTACCTGTGTTATTAACAGATTTTATTCGACTTCGAATTTCTTTTAAATTGCTCATTTTATTCTAATTTTAAATTTCAAATTCTAAATTTTAATTGAAATTTTAATTTAATAATGTTTTAAACTATTCCTTCTTATTTAATGTAGAGGATATCTTCCCAAAAATCAATGTTAACTCCTGCGCTTCATTCCACAATTCTCTTGCCTTATTTTTACTATCTTCATCTGTTTTTGATATCATTCTCAACCAATGTTTTGTTTCTTGAATTTCTTTTTTGCAAATATGAATTTTATTTCTAAAGTCTTTCTTCGAACTAGCGCCATTTGCCTCCATATAATTTGCACCAACACTAGTAGCAGAACGAACTAATTGACCAATTAATGATTTAGTTATCGTATTTTGATTTACACTTTTACAAAACGTTATAATATCTTCTCCAAATTTAGCAGTTCTTTCCTCTAAATCAAAATTCTTTACTGACATAAATTTGAGAAATTAATTAACTTTATCATTCATTTGAAATTTGAAATTCAAAATTATTCCATCGTATCTTTAAAATCTTTAATTGCACTTTCCAAGGTCTCAACTATTTCATCAGAAAGCTCTCCACTATCCACAATTGCAGTCATCATATCTTTTTGGCTAGAATTCATATACTTTCTAAACTCATTTTCCCATTGGAGAATTTTCTCAACTTCAACATCATCCATAAACCCTTTTGTAAGAGCATATAAAGTAACTACCTGATCTTCCATTGCAATTGGAGAATACTGATTTTGCTTCAATAATTCAACAGTTCTTTGTCCTCTTTCAATTTGTGCCCTTGTTTGTTCATCTAAATCTGAACCAAACTGTGCAAATGCTTCCAATTCACGAAATTGTGCTAAATCAAGACGAAGTTGACCTGATACTTTTTTCATAGCTTTTGTCTGTGCACTAGAACCTACACGAGATACTGATAGACCCACATTCAAAGCTGGACGAATACCTTTATTAAACAAATCTGATTCCAGATAAATCTGACCATCTGTAATTGAAATAACATTTGTAGGAATATAAGCACTTACATCGCCTGCCTGAGTTTCGATGATTGGAAATGCAGTTACAGAACCTCCGCCATATTTCTCATCACGTTTTGCAGCTCGCTCTAAGAGACGAGAATGTAGATAAAAGATATCTCCAGGATAAGCCTCACGTCCAGGTGGACGCTTCAAGATAAGTGAAATTTGACGATATGCCCAAGCATGTTTTGATAAATCATCATAAACAACTAAGACATCTTTTCCTTGATCCATGAAATATTCAGAAATAGCTGCTCCAGCATATGGTGCAATAAATGAAAACGCAGCTGATTCAGATGCTCCAGCTGTCACAATAATTGTATGATCCATTGCTCCTTTTTTCTCCAATTCACCCATTATACGAGCAACTTTTGATTCTTTTTGCCCAATTGCAACATAGATACAAATCATATCTTGTCCTTTTTGATTGATAATCGTATCAATTGCAATAGCAGTTTTACCTACCTGCCTGTCTCCAATGATAAGTTCACGTTGTCCACGTCCTACAGGAATCATAGCATCAATTGATTTTATACCAGTTTGTACTGGCTCATGCACTGATTTACGCTCAATAACACCTGGTGCCATCTTCTCAATTGGGTACATCATATCAGAAACAATTTCTTCTTTTCCATCAATTGCCTCTCCTAATGGATTTATAACTCTACCTATCATTTTCTCAGTAACTGGAATCGAAAGAATGTTTCCAGTTGATTTTACTTCTTGACCTTCTTTAATTCCTTTGTAATCACCCAGAACCATTGCACCCACCTGATCTTCCTCAAGATTCAAAGCAACTCCTACAGAGCCATCTTCAAATGAAAGCATCTCACTTGCCATTACATCACTAAGTCCATCCATCCGCACAACGCCATCCCCTACTTCAAGCACATTTCCGACTTTTTCAGTCTTTGTACTCATCTCAACATCTGAAATTTGCTTTTTCAATTGTTCTACAATATAATCTTTACTCATAAACTTAACATTTAACAACTAGTTATTAGTCATATTTGTCATTTCGACTGAAACGTAGCAGAATGAAGAAATCTCTAATCTTATAGTTTTGAGATCTCTCGACTTCGCTATCGCTACGCTCGAGATGACAAAATGATATCTTATTATTTTAAACTCATTTTTAATTTATTCAATCTACCG
>JAOZNB010000003.1 GCA_029933995.1 Candidatus Moraniibacteriota bacterium
TCATCTTCCTACTCAAAATGACACTTATGATTGGAATAATGCTTTTTATTCCAGCTCTTATTTTAGGTGTTAGGTTTAGATAGGGTGTTTGTGGTATAATGATGATGTAATAAATAAAAAATAAATATGAAAAAATATATTATAATATCACTTATTGTGTTATTTATTTGTAATATTAATACATCTTTTGCTTCAGATGCTTCAGATTTAGTTGCTGCAGAAGCAAAATTAGAAGCAAATAAATATAAATTATTAGAAACAATCCCAGGAGCGAGTATTGCAAATAAATCAACAACTTTTCCAGAATATGTAACAGGAATATACAAATTTGCAATAGTAATAGTAGCAATTGCAGCATTACTCATGCTTTCTATAGGAGGGTTTGCATACATGGCTTCAGCAGGTAATCAAGCACAGGCAGGAACAGCAAAAAAAATAATTACAGACGCACTGTTGGGTTTGATTGTGGTGTTTTTGTCATGGTTAGTGCTTTATACTATAAATCCTGATTTATTAGGAGCTGATCCAGGAATGGGAAATTTGAATGTAGGTGTGAAACAAAATAATACACCTCCAGGAAGGAGTCCACAAAAAGATGTTCATTGCAAAATAGATGGAACGGGTTGTAAAAATACACTAGCAGAATGTGAAACTGCACATGGAGAAGGTGTGTGTGTAAAAAAAAGTGATGCTATTGATAAAACTAAGACATATGGAATGAATGTAGCTGGGGGAGATGTGAGTGCTTATGATTCTCCAGAAGAGTGTTATGCATATGGTGAAATCTATTGTATAGGTGGTAGGGAATATGCTAATTCAATGGTCTATGGTATAGATAATTTACAAAATGAATTAAAATTAAATGAGGATGGTACAGTAGATACAATGTTTGGGGCGGATGTGTCTAGCTTGTCAGATGAAAGTATTGAACAACTAAAAATGATTCCAGGGAAGGAATATAAAAATTGGACACTTACAGGAGGAGGGTCAGGATTTTCGTTTACAGAAGATAAAACAATTGGAAATATACTTGTGACAGGTGTTGAAATAATAGGAGCTGAAGAAGGTGGAAAAAAAATTACGCTAGCTAGGCAAGGTGCAAAAGAATTAGAGGAATACATTCAGGATCATAATGACAGTAAACATGTTTTTATGAAAGATGGTGCAGGAAATAATTATTATTTATTATACAAAGATAGTAATGATGAATTATATGGATATATTGCATCGAGTACGGCAGGTGTTGTTATTTTGCCAAAGAATGATGGCACGCCATATACAATAGGTGAATTAGAAAAAATGGGGCTTAGAGATGCTCATCCCGATAGTTGATAATTGTTCATGAATAAATAACTAGAAAAATAACATTAATAAAAAATATTATTTTTATAATGACAGTTATTATATCTGTTTAGTAGCTTTTAATATGCTAGTAATAATAAGCCAAAATAGTATAGACAAATCATTTTTCCAATAAGGAGTGTCTATAAGACTTGTTAATAAAATTACAAAAAATGCGGCAATGTATAATAATATTGTTGTGTTTTTTGTTTTGACGTATGAAGATGATGCTATATAAAACCACCTTGAACACAGGAGAGAAAAAAATAAAACAGTGAAAAATCCTCCCGAAATCCAGAGTGTTAATAGTAGGTTGTGTGGTGTTGGTGCTGACCAATGTAAATAAGGCTTGTAGAGTGGTTGGGCAGTTATGTAAATATCTTGAAAAGTATCAATGCCGTTGGTGGAAACTAAGGTGTTTTGTTGAATATGATTTGATGCAACTTTCCAGATTTCAATACGGGATATCAGGGAATTTCTTTCAAAATTTTGATTGAGATGGGATAATTTATTGTAAGTTGTAAATATTATAAAAACCATAGCTATAAAAACAACAAAAAATAAAATAATTTTTTTTTTACTTTTTATAAATATGACAATAGAAAGTGCAATAATTAGAGATATAATAGAAGTAAAAGAATTTGTGTAAAATAATACAATAATTGCTAAAATAAGCGTAATTATAGAAAAAATCTTTGCGTATTTAGTACGTGATGTAAAAAATGTCGTAATAGTTATAAAGATGAGTGGCGTAACAAACATTGCTAGGTGATTGGGAGATGGATAAAAAGCATTTAGGCGTTCATCAAAGGTAATGTGTCCTAAAAATAAATATATGAGTGATATAATGCTTACAAAAAATAATGTAACAGTAAGTGCATTTTGTATTAAAATTTGTGTGTGTGGATGTTTTGAGGTGTGAGTAACTAATAAAAAGCTTGCTAGTATAGGGATAGTTATCCATTCGATAAAAACTCCTAGTCCATGGATTGTTGGGTAGATAAGTAATGCTGGAATAAATGATAATAAAAAAAGCAAAGATAAAATCCAAAAGATAGAATTATTTCTGAATGTTGATAATAGATTTTTGTAATTTATAGCAAATAATGTGATAGAAAGAATAAATAAATTTAGGGTTAAAAGACTGACAGAAATTGATAAAATATTAAGTCTAAGAAAATATAGAGGAATTGATAGGATTGTAATAAAAATCAATACATTCATATAGGGAATTATTTTATTTTGATTTGTCTGTATTTTCATAATAAATTCCGATAGATATTATAAGAAGTAATATTGGGAAAACATGCACAGAAAAAATAGGTGTATCAAAAAGTGCATGAAAAAAGAATATACTCATACTTATTATAGCAAATAATGCAATATAATCATTTTTGTGTTTATATAGCGTATATATAGTTGTAAAAAAAATGCCACAAAAGAAGAATAATCCAATTAAACCAAGTTCAACAGTTATGTCTAAAATAGTGTTGTGTGCGTATATCGGTGTGCGGTAAGTAGCTAGTGGATTGATGGTGTATGTGTACACACCGAGTCCTGTGCCAATAAATGGTCTGAGTGTTACTTCATGGATTGCTGTGGTCCACAGCTCAATACGGTGCGTATTAGAGGTATCTGAGTGATCAAATGAAGAAATAAATCGTCCTGTAATTGGATTTTGTGGAATAAAAAGTAAAATGACACAGGAGACAAAAGAAAGCATAATAAAATGACGTGTGCGGGTTTTGATTTGTGGCCACAAGAGAAACAATCCTACAAAAATACCTCCAAATAATCCTACATAACCACCACGAGAAAAGGTAAATATATCAGCAATAATTAAAATAAAAAAGGAAATGAGCCAAAAAGGTTTTTTAGTTATGAAAAATAATCCGAGTGAAAAAGGTGCAATTAACCCAAGGTAAAATGAAAAAATATGAGGATCTGGGAAAAAAGCAATTGATCGCATTAGGTCATGTGAGCCTACATGTACGAGCCAACTATTGTGTGTGATAACTGATGATGAAAAAGTACCGCCAAGAAAAAAGGGTGTAATTAGTGACCAAAAATGTAGTAGGGTATTAAGTGGTAGCATAAATTGAAGTATAAATTGGAAAAGACCTATAACAGATATCAATGTAGCACCGAGCACAGTAGCCTTTATAATTTTTATATGTGCTTGTGGTATTTTTATAAATAGTGTGGCAAGCACAATAACAATGGGTGCAATTGAAAAAAGAAAAATTATTTTACGAAGAGTCCACGTTGGCACTGGTGTAAAAAATAAAGATAAAAGTGTCCACATTAAAAAAGCTGTCAAAAATCCTATAATCCAACCACGTGGAAGAAAAAATTCTTTTATCCAAAGTGCATATGCAAAATAAATTAATGTAATAAAAAGAATTAGCACGCGAATAATTGCAACATCAAAACCCTCTGCAGGATTGAGTGCAAATTGAAAGGGAATAAAAAAATATAAAAAAAGTGTTAAATTGAAAATGAGTTTCATTTTGTATACAAAAAACGACAGATGCGCATTAAAAATATTTGTGTTGCGCCTAAGTGCTTTTTAAAAAAGATATCTTGTGAATTATAATAGCACTTTTTTTGTTTTTGTGTAGTTGTTTTGCTACTTGCACCATTTGTATGGGATAAATAAAACGTAGGATTGTAGTGAACACTTCCACCGCAGTTATAAATTCTTTGACATAAATCAACGTCTTCAAAATAAAGAAAAAAATCTTCATCAAAGCCACTCAATTCTTTTATAAACTGTGTCGGTATAAACATAGCAGCACCACTGACCCAATCAACTTTGGATAAATTTTTTGATAGCCACTGTTTTTTACTTAGTCCGATATTATTTTTAAGTGTTTGTAGAAATGTTATTTTTTCTCCGACAGACCATTTTTCAGGTTCGGAAGTTGTGGTGAGTAATTGGGGCGCAATGAGTATTTTTTTTGTAGTTATGTGTTTTGTTATATGTGATAAATTATTGCAAAATGAGTGTGTATCTGGATTGAGAAAGCATGTAATTTCATTTGTAACATGTGTTAATCCAATATTGCAGGCAGCGCCATAGCCAATATTTTTGTTAATTTCATAAACATTTTGTATTGCAAATGAATATTTAGGTAGTGTCAATTTAGTAGTATCATTATTAACTATGATAACTTCAAAATTTTGAGCAGAATTTATCATACTCAAATCAGTGAGACATCTCAACAAATCTTTTCTACTGTTGTAATTTACGATAATAAAAGAAATCGTATTATTTTTTTGAGGCATAATCCAGATACGCTTTATGAACTTGCTGAGAAAGAGGTTTATTTTTTTTGAGATCAAAATAATTTTTTATTTTTCGTAATTTAAGATTTATTAAAAACCATATTTTTTTCAAACCTGTTGTATGTTTTTCAAAAAATAATAATCCTGAAAAAACTAAAAAATAGGTTTTTTGTTTATTTTCTTGTTCGCTAACTTCTTTGTGCCATGCTTTAGCAGTGGGAAGAATTCCAAGTATAAATCCTGCATTTTTTGCACGAAGTGAAAAATCAGCATCTTCATAATAAAGAAAAAATTTTTCATCAAATAAATCAATTTGTTTAAATACACGAGGGTTAATCGTCATGACACAACCAGTATTATAATCTGTGGTGAGTATTGATTGATTTTGAAAATCATTTTTAATATGGGTATGAGTCGCTCTCATTTTTTTGTAGGAGATATCTCCACCAGCAAACCAAATATCAGGAGAATTATATTTGTAAATAACAGGGGATATAATATCTGCTTTTTTGGTAAGAATAGTAGATATGAGTTTGGTGGCACATTCACTGTCAATAATTGCATCAGGATTACAGAGTGTTATTGTGGCAGCTTCACGTTCTAGTGCAAAGCGTAATCCGATATTTACTCCGCCAGCAAATCCAATGTTGTGTGTGTTATAAATATATATTAGATTTGGAAAATGTTTTTTGCAGTTTTCCAGAGAATTGTCTTTTGACGCATTATCAACAACAATTATGTAAGGATGAATTTTTTTTGAACGTAAAATACTATTGATACATTCAATAATATTTGTACCACTATTGTAATTAACAATAATGAAATAATGTTTTTTATTTTGCATATAATTTATGATCTTTTGGGTAACACATGCATTATATCATCACGTGTGATAACGCGAAAGGTAAATAATAACAATGTATAAACAATGAGGGTAATAACCGTAGTAATAAATGGTGAAAATGATAATGTTAAATAAATAATAATCATTATGCCACCAGAAATAAGTATGAAAGGTAATTTTATAGATGTAAGTCTATAGGTGGTGTAGCGCAAAGCCATAAATAATGTAGTAACAACTACAAAAAATTCAGTAATTACAGAAACAATAGCAGCACCAGTATACGTGTATAAAGGAATTAATATAATATTTGCAGAAATATTAATAATTGCAGCAATGATTAATGCAAACATTAATTTTTTTTGTTGAGAACCAGCAATGAGTATATTGGTAAATAAATGACCAAAAAATATAAAAGCAAGTGCAAAGACAAGTATTTGTAAAACCTGTGTTGCATCACTAAACTCAGCACCTCCAACAATCATTATAATATCAGATGCAAGAAATATAGTTACTATGGTTAGTGGGACAACAATAAGTGTAAATAATTTGAGAATGATATTTGAAATTTTTATAAAGATTTTTTTGTCTGTAAAAATATAACGAGAAAATAGGGGAAACATGAGACCAATAACCATTGCAGGAAAAAATACTAAAGTCTCAATAATTTTGTAGGCAGCGCCATAAATTCCGACATCACTTGATGTTGCAAATAAGGATAATAAAATTGTATCAATTTTAAAATAAAGAAAAGTAACAAATGCACTAATACCCATAGGTGCTGATTCTTTTAAAAAAGATTTCCAATAAGTTTTATCTATGCGAAATGTGATTTTTGTAAATTTGCGGGAGCGTATAAAAATAAATATAAAATTCCATAACATTGCTATAAAAATTGCTAATGCGACAGCAATAAACCCAAGTTGTAGCTGTACAATCATTACTATTATTGCAACCTGTATTACCTTGCCAGATAATTCTATTAGAGCAATCTGATCCATTGCGAGATGTTTTTGAAATAATCCGTTAAGAAGTCCATAACTAGATGAAAAAATAAAGGCACCTGAGGCAATCAAAATACTGACGCGTACGTCATATTCGTAAGGCAAAAACCATACAAATAACAAGCTCATCAAAAATATGCTACAAGATATGATGACACGTAGTGTAAAAATGCGACTCAATATCCACTGTTCATTTGATCCTGCACGTGATATTTCTCGAGTAGCTATAGAATATAAGCCAAAATCACCCACAGCAGAAAAGAAAGCAAAAAAAGCAAGCATTGTAGCATATTTGCCAAAACCATCAGTACCTAAATAGCGTGTCAACATACCAATTCCAAAAAGAGCCAAGGCAATTGATAACACCTTGGCAATTCCGTTGATAACAATGTTATAAGTAATTTTTTGTGCAAGCATAGTAAGTTTTTGAGATCATCCAAATTTAATTAGTGGATAAATCTATCACACTTTGCGGCTTGATTATTACCTTACGATCGTCTCTCTCACCAACACTTTCAGTTATAATACGAGTATCATCGGCAATGGTCATGTGTACAATACGACGTTCATAAGCATTCATTGGTCGAAGTATGACAGGTTTTTTTTCACGAGCAGCTTGATTTGCAGAGTCTTTTGCAATATTTGCAATTATTCGGTTCTTATCTTCTTTGTAACCGTTTATATCAATATTAACACGGTCGGTATATCCACTTTTATACAAAATAGAACGAATAAGATGTTCAAGTGCATAAAGATTTGAGCCATGTTGTCCAATTAAAAAGCGAGAATCATGCTGTGTTTTGATAGAACATGTAAAAGTTTTTTTATCAGTTTTTGGATCGATTTGTTCTTTTATGGAACATTCAGTATCAAAATCCATGAGTTCAAGAAGTCGTTTCACACTTTTTTCAATCGTTTCATTTGCATTACTCATAATATTGTAATCTTATGTATTATTAGCTTTGAGGTTGTGTTTCTCCTTTCTTTTCTTTGTGCATAATATACCACTGTTGCGCAATCATAAATAGGGTAGAGGTAAGCCAGTATAGTGCTAAACCAGATGGAAATTTCATACCAATAAATAGTGTCATGATAGGTACAATGAAAAGCATTTGTTTTTGCATAATTGAAGCAAAATCTGGTTCAGAAGAATCCTTTTTGTCATCCTTTTTGACAAGGTCAGTTTTCTTTGCATTCTTAATCTGCATCATTTTTAATTGATAAAATTGAGCAGCAGCTGTAACAACAGCTAAAATGATACTTGGTTCAGCAAGATTCATGATACCAAGAAAAAAGCCATTTATAGTTTCAGGTTCTGATACAAAAGAATAGAGTTGATCAGCATGAATTGTTAATGTGCCACCTTCTGCAAGGTTATTTATTACACGATACATTGTAATAAATATTATCATTTGTATTATAAGTGGTAAACAACCAGCTGCAGGATTTACCTTGTGTTCTTTGTAAAGAGCCATTGTTTTTTTTGAGAGTTGTTCTTTATCACCTTTGTATTTCTTTTGCAAATCTTTTATTTTTGGTTGCAATTCAGTCATTTCCTTTTGAGATTCAATTTGTTTTCGTGAAAGAGGTATAAGAGCAGCCTTAATAAGAAGTGTCATCACAATAATAGCAATGCCAAAATCACCAAAAATATTATAAAGACCAATAAGAATATTATAAATTGGTTGATAAATAAGTGTAAATAAAATTTCCATAGAGATTAGTTAGTTGAGGTAATAAAAAGATTAGTTAATAGAGTTATTTTTTTTAGTGCAATAATAGCATCTTTATATGGTAACACTTTATCACGATTTGTATAGGATATAATAATATCAAAGCCAGGTTTAATTGTTGGATATAACTTTTTTGCAGTGTGTTGTAGTATACGTCGTTGTTTATTGCGTTTTACGGCTGAAAGTGAATATTTTTTACTTACAACAAAACCAATTCTTGTGTGATTCAGATTATTTTTTCTGTAATACAACAATACGCCACCGAAAGAGTGACGCTTACATTGTTTAAATACTCGCATAAAGTCTTTGTTGTGACGAAGTCTTTGGTTTCTACCCAACATGAAATTAAAGAGAAATTGTTAGATTATATGAAAAACTAAACAGAAAGACTAACGCGACCTTTTTGTCGGCGTCTTTTGAGCACAGCTCTTCCTGCACGAGTTTGCATTCTTTTCAAGAATCCATGTACGCGCATTCGCTTACCTTTTTTTGGTTGATATGTTCGCTTCATAGCTGAAAATACATTAAATTATATATCTCAATAATATTAGCACGACATGTTGTATAAGTCAATAAAATGGGATGTAACTAGTTACCTTTCTTGAAAATAATCACAAAACCTGTAATTTAAGTAATTTTTGTTTAGAGGTGTGAGAGATTATTATACAGCCTTACTGATAAGTGCGATATATTTGTATTATAATAAATTAATATATTTTTAACATCAGTAGATAATATTGGATTATCGTGTTATTTTTGATATTATCTGCAATGGTGTAATGTTGTGAACAGGGAGACAAAAATATTTCTAGTAAATCATAATCCTTGAGTGTAGTTAATAAAAGATTTTTATCTGGTTCTCATTGTTATAGAGTGTGGAACAAGTGAAAATGACAATATAGTTAGTAGGGTTATTAACAAGTGATTTGAAATATTGAACTCTGAGTAGATGGTTGATAAAAAAAGTTAAAAAAACAAACTATGTTAGGGTTCTTTTGAAAAGACTGGTTAGAGATAATACATAATTATACACAGATAATAATAGTTATCCACAGGTTGTTCACAAACTGTGGATAACTACCAATATTTCACTTATTGTAGATAAATGGTATACTTTTTTTAGAAAGATTTTGCAATAGTATGAAATATGAAAAAAACATGTGCATATTGTGTGGATAACTTATAAAGTGTACACAGTGAGGGGTGTTGGAGAAAATACTGACTTTTGTTGAGGAATACAGTTTAATTAATAAATCTCTAAATTACAATGAATAATAATTCAGAATTGTGGCGTTCAGTTTTGGGGAATATTGAATTGTCAATATCAAAAGCAAATTTTAGCACATGGTTTAAAAACACAACAATTCTTTCAATAGAAAATAATCATGTTGTTGTAGGTGTGCCAAATGGTTTTGCAAAAGAATGGTTGGAAAATAAATATCAATCATATATATTGCAAGCATTGCGAAAAGAAATGCCAGAAGTTCATAGTATGAGTTGTGCGGTGTACAACCCACAAGATGTTGAAGGAGAACAAAAAAATACACAAAATAAGGAACATGTAAACATAGATCAAAATATAAAAAATGAACAAGGTGAATCAAAATTGGTACAGGAGCGTCCAGCGCAAGTACAAAATATAGTTACACCAACTAATGTTACTAATAATTTAAGTTTAAATATTCGATATACCTTTGATAATTTTATTGTTGGAGAACATAATGAACTTGCAAAAGCAGCCTGTCATGCTGTATGTGAAAATTTGGGAAAAATTTATAATCCACTTTTTATTTATGGGAAAGTAGGACTTGGTAAAACGCATCTATTACAATCAATAGGTAATTATGTACGTGCAGCGGATGGCGCAAAAAAAATTGTATATACAACATCAGAGAGATTTACTGCAGAATTAATTAATTCAATTAAAAATAATACAGCTGATAAATTTAAAGAAGAATATCAACAAATTGATTTATTGATAATTGATGATGTACAATTTTTAGCTGGAAAAGAAAAAACACAACAAGAATTTTTTCATATCTTTAATTCTCTATATAATTTAAACAAACAGATTGTTATTTCTAGTGATAGGCCGCCAAAATCAATTAGTACTTTAGAAGAGCGTTTGCGATCACGATTTGAGGGGGGCATGATTGTGGATGTGAGCCAGCCAGATTTAGAAACGCGTATTGCAATTTTACGTACAAAAGCAGCTGAAAAAGGTTTTTATCTAAGTGATGATGTTTTGCGATTCATGTCAGAAAATATTAAAAATAATATTCGAGAGTTGGAAGGTGCTCTTAATAGAGTAATAGCAATTTGTGATTTAAATAAAAAAGAACCAACACAACAAATGGTAGAACAGGCACTCAGTGAAATCATAGAGAGTAGTAAAAAAACTTGTGTACAAAATAAAGATGTAATTGATGTAATCTCAGAATTTTATGAGGTAGATAAATCAGAATTAATTAGTAAGGGCCGTAAGAAAGAGGTTGTTTATCCACGTCAAATAGCAATGTATTTATTACGTAATGATATGAATATGTCTTATCCTGGCATTGGTAAATATTTCAGTGGTCGTGACCACACAACAGCATTGCATGCATGTGAGAAAATCAAACGAGAGATAGAGACAAACGAAAAGTTAAAAGAAGAAATTGAATTTTTACGAGAAAAATTATATTCCGTATAAATATAAATTGGAAAGAAAGGATAGAAGAGCATCTAATTTTTTATAAAAAATAGTATGAAAGCTGTATGTACATATGAAAATCTCAAAAACGCGTTGCAAGAAACAGAATTTGCAACAAGTAAAAGTGCAACTTTATCAATTTTAAATAATATTTTAATAGAGACTGATGGGGGACAATTATGTCTGTCAGCAACAAATTTGGAAATAGGAATTGTAAAGAAAATTCAAGCTAAGGTTGATGAGCCAGGCAAAATTGTTGTATCAGCAAGTCTATTGGGTAGTTTTTTGACAGCACTTCGTGGCACAGATCATATCAGTATTAGTGTAAATGGTTTAATTTTAACATTGAAAAGTGGCGCTCATATTGCAAAGATTAATGGATATGATGTAGAGGATTTTCCGATAATTCCACAAAGCAGTGAACAAGACATGATGGAATTATCATTGGCACAATTTAAAAATAGTATTGCAAAAGTTTTAAATTTTACGTCAAAAACGGAAACGAGAGTTGAATTAACAGGTGTCTTTATGTCATTTGACGAAAGTGCTGTATGTAGTGTCGCGACGGATAGTTTTAGACTTGGAGAAATGTGTGTTCCTGTTGGGGACTTGGTGATTAAATCAACTGATCATAATTCTATGACGGATGGAAATCGACAGATTATATTACCACAACAATTATGTTCATATATTGGTAAATTATCTGATAATCATAAAATAATTCAATGTAGTATAGAGGAAAATCACCTCTTTCTTGTATGTGATGATCTTTATATCACTGCACGATTAATTGATGGGGCATATCCTGATTATAAGCAGATTATTCCCACAAGTGCTATTACAAATGTTGTTATTAAAAAGGATGCGTTGTTAGAGGCTATGAAAGTAACAACAGTATTTACAGGAAGGGAAAGTGGTGAAATACATTTTGATATTAGTGATAGTAAATTAAAAATTACAACTAGGCAACAAGAAATTGGTGAAAATACAACTGAATTAGATGTGAAATTAATAGGAGATGCACAAAATATCGTACTTAATCCACGGTTTGTAATTGATGGTGTTGGTAAAATTAGCGCTGAAAATATAAATATTGCAATTAACGGGAATGCTGCGCCTGTAGTATTTCGTGGATATGATGATGACAAATTTGCAAGTGATTACACATATATTGTGATGCCAGTTAAAAGTTCATAGATATGAAAGATATCAGCTCATATTTAAAATATAAAAAAAAACAACAACGTCAGCGCGCTACAAAATCAATTAATATTGATGATCAAACAATTATGCATTTGTTTTCTCGTGCTATTCGTGATGAGTATGGAAGGCAAGGTGAAAAAAATATTGTACCCAAATTTTATAAAAATGGTGTAATATTTGTAACAATAAAAAATTCTATTTGGGCTCAAGAGCTTTGGATGAATAGAGTATTATTCATAAGGGTATTAAATAAGAAAATTGGCAGTAAGGCTGTAAAAAATATTAAGATAGCCACATAAAAACAAGTAGTGTATTAGCTACTTGTTTTTATAATTTTTTATTCGGATGTTGCATAAGATACAGCAACATCTTTTTTTGCACTAGCTGTGTTACCGCCATTATCTGTTAGTTTTACTTCAACAGTTATTGTTTTGTTATTTTGTGACTCTGGTATTTCATATGTAAAGCTTTCATCTTTTGTTTCTTTTACCTTATCACCCTTAACAAAATATTCTATTTTATCAATATCATACTCAGTTTCTGGAGTCACCTTAATAGTTAGAGATTTTTTATCAATAGAATTAGGGATAAAAAGTGTGATTTTTGCAGTATACTTTTCAAAATCATCTTTCTCACAATCATCTGGTTCTTCTTCAAAAATTATTTTGTCATCTTCTTTTTCATAATATTTTCGAACACCCTTTTCCCAATTTTTATATTGAGGATCATCTTTTGGGTGTTCAGGATCGTCTCCTTGAGGATCATCTTTTATTATATAATGTAAGATATTATGAGTATCTATAAAAATTCTTTTTTTACGTTTACTGTCAGGGCAATATTTATTAGCTTTACAATATTCATCATCTTCTCCAGGTATTTCACAGACTTCTGTCTTTTCTAATTTTGGTTTCTTTCCATCGAGAATATCTTTATCAGTTTGATTTTCATCCTTGTTATATTTTGGAAATTCTTTATTTGAAGGCTCTGGATAGGCTTCGCGAATAAAATCTCTAAAAATAGGTCCAGAAGCATTAGCACCAACCCCATGACTGTTCATGGATGAATTATCATTATTACCACTCCAAACACCTACGGCAATATCAGGAGTATATCCCATTGTCCATGCATCACGGTTTTCATTTGTTGTTCCAGTTTTTGCTGCAACTGGTCTATCATCAAATTTAAGAGGATTATTTTCGCCAAATGCAGGAGCGCGATATTTATTTGTGGATAATATATGTGAAAGCATGGTTACATATTTTTTATCTATAATTTGCTCACCTTCAGAGTCATGTGCTTCTTCAATAATTTCACCATTCTTATCTTCAATTTTTAAAATGGAACGTTTATTATGACGAATTCCATTATTTGCAAATACAGAAAATGCAGATGTGTGATCAACTAATTTTACTTCACCACCACCGAGCACAAGCGATAGTCCATATCGACTTGGGTCATTTAGACTAGTTATACCCAGTTGCTTTGCAAATTCAATAACTTCCTGTGGTCCAGCAAGATAAAGTGTTTTTACTGCTGGAATATTAAGTGATAATCCAAGAGCCTCTTTCATTTTTAGTGGACCACGAAAAGTACCATCATAATTTTGTGGTTTGTAATCATCATCTCCATTGCTAAATTTTGTTTCCACATCATATAAAATTGTTTCAGGTGTGTAACCTTTTTTGAAAGAATATATGTAGGCATATGGTTTAAATGATGAGCCAGGTTGTCTGTCGCGTACAGCGACATTTACTTGTCCATCAATCTCTTCATCAAAATAATCACGTGAACCAACCATTGTAGTAATGTCTCCATTTGTAGGATCAATTGCAACAAGAGCAGAATTTTCGGCGTTGTATTTTTCTTTATTTATAAATGCTTGATCGTGTACAATACGTTCCCCAATCTGTTGTTTGTCCCAGTCTAATGTCGTGATAACTTTTAAACCTTCTTTTTCAAGATATTCATTTCCATATTTTTCTTCAAGAAATTCACGTACATACATTACAAAGTGAGGAGCTTTGATGTTCTCTGTATTTTTAGTAAGTTTTGAAAAAACATCTTCAGCTTTTGCACTGTCAGATGCCTCTTGGGATATATATCCTAAGGCAACCATTTGATCTAGAGCATATTCTTGTCGTATCTTGAGACGTTCTCTGTTAGAGCCATATGGAGAGAATCGAGAAGGTGCCTTTGGCAGAGATGCCAAGATGGTAGCTTCATCTAGCGTAAGGTCTTTGGCATGTTTCCCAAAAAATGTTTGAGCAGCGGCTTCAATTCCATAAGCATTAGATCCATAAGGAATTTCATTTAAATACATGCCAATAATGTCATCTTTTGAAAATTTAAGTTCAATCTCAATTGCGAGAATTAATTCTTTAATTTTTCTAGAAAGACTACGTTCATTTGTCAAAATAGAATTTTTGACAAATTGTTGTGTGATTGTTGAACCACCACGTCCACCACCAACATGAAATACATTTGATAAAACAGCATTGATAACGCCTTTTACGTCAAAACCAGGGTGATTATAAAAGTTATGGTCCTCTAGGGATATAGTAGCTTGTTTTGCAACGAGAGGTATTTCATCATGAGGAATAATAGTACGTTTTTCTTCACCATGAATATCATAAAGAAGTACTGTGCCGGTACGGTCAAAAATTTTTGTACTCTCATCAATTGTGCGAGTATTTACTTTACCTGGTTCCGGAAGGTCTTTTGCAAAATAGGCAAAAATACCAATTGCAACAAGGAGTCCAATAGCAAAAAGAATTGCTCCAATTTTTAAAATTAGTAGAGACCATCTTCTCCACTTATTTTCAGAACCTCTTCTCACTTTTTGCTTTTTGGTATTTTTAGCCATAGGGGTTTGAGAAATATTAAGTTGAGTTGTGTTTTGATGGATGGGAAAGTCTTGTTTTTTAAAACGTCCCAAAAAAGATGTAGTGGATTTTTTACATTTATTTAATAATTTTTTGATTGTGTTTTTACGTGGTTGTTTGTTAAAATCACGCGGAGAATACATTTTTTTCATATATCTTTATAATACACTTTTTAATCGTTTCTGAAAAATGATTGCATATAGTGTATAAGAAAACAGCTCAATTGTACAGTAATTATTTTTCAAAATTAAATTCTTTTAAATTAGGATAATTAAATTGAGGAGGGTCAACCTTATCACCTACATATTATTTTTTAAATGTAGATTGTCTAATAATACTTTTGCTAAATTAATATTAGTTTGTGTAAAATAGCCGTTAAATAAACAAGTTCTATTTATTTCTATTAAAAAAGGTCCTGATTTAGTAATTGCTAAATCTAAACCTATAAAATCAAAAGTATTTTGTTCTAACACTTTTTCAATGAATTTTAATATATCTAGTGACAATATCTCTGAACCTATTATCTTAACGTTAGATGTTAATGTTTTAGAGCTCTTAACCGTTGCTTCGGGCATTATTTTATTACATACTACGTAAACACGGTATTCTTTTTGAATACTCATTTTGTCTTGAATAATATATTTATTTAGTTGAGTACTATCTAATTCAGATGAATTAAAAAAAATACCTTCAGCTCTACCAGAAATTCTTTCTTTAGTAATATAATCATTATTATCCGCATCAGACATAGAATTTAGTAGTTGTGTCTGCGGCATGAATTCAGAAAAATGTTGATATTGTATCCACTTGTCCTCAAAGTAAATGTCATCAATGGTTTTTAGATTATCAATAATATAAGCATTACGTTTAGTTTTTGATACTATATCAAATAAATCAGTGGCAGCTTTCTTGTTTAGGGTGCGAAAATGATATCCAAAATAGATGTAATCATAATCATTTACAAGTAGCTTATTTTTTAAATCAAGTAAGTCTTCATGAAAAAAATAAAAATCCATGGTCACTCTTTGTTGCATTGATTGTGTTAAATACAAGGGAAGAGATAGGTCATTTATACCAGTTATCAATAGCATTTTCTTCATAAGATTTTTTTAAATGTTAGTAAATGATATTTTAGGATTTGACAAGGGGGTATTTTGATAATCAGGATATCAATTGCAATTTTCAAACTGATATTATTTATTAGATTAGTTCATTCATAGATTTTACGAATAGTTCAAAATTTAGCTTTTTAGTTTTTTCT
This sequence comes from Candidatus Moraniibacteriota bacterium, assembly GCA_029933995.1. Taxonomy (GTDB): domain Bacteria; phylum Patescibacteriota; class Minisyncoccia; order Moranbacterales. The sequence goes on from JAOZNB010000003.1 coordinate 16,246, forward strand.
GTACCTACAATACGTAATAAATCAAAGCCAGGTGTTGTGTTCATTTCTACAAGAATTGGTTTTTTATTATCATCAAATATAAAATCTAGTGAATAGTGATTATGTTTAAATGGTGCTAATTTTTGGGTAATATTTCTTGCCATTATCTGGACGCTGTGGGGTATTTTATTTTTAGGGACTAAAACAGCATTAGCACCTTGGTGAAAGTTTGTGAATAAAGAGCCTTTCTTTGCAATTCTAGAAAGAGCATATACTAATTTATGATCTGTATAAATAAGTCGTAAATCAGCAACCTCATCCTTTTGTGAAAAACCAGGAATTCCTTTTGTGCTTGTGATAAATTCTTGAGTAATTACAGGATAAGTTAAACGTTTTTTTAATGCATCAGATTTTTTGCCTATAAAAATACCAAAGCCACCAGAGCCATGAAGTGGTTTTATAACCACTTGAGATCCGTCAATGTGAGTAAATGTATCTGATAATTCTTTCTTATTATTTGCAAGTAATGTTTTTGGCATATATTCACCAAAAAGCATATACTGAGATAGTTTATTGTTTGTAATTGTGCGAAATAAAGGGTGGTTTAAAATTGGTATTTTAGAATAGATATTCATTTTTTCATCAAGTGTGATGTAATCATTTTTACCAACAGTTTTATCGTAAATTGCATGAACTTTGATTGGTGTAGAAACTTTTATCCATTTACCATTTTCAAATGTCCATGCTTTTGAAAAAGTTCCAGTAGCTTTATTAAACCATTCTATGGATGCTCTATAGAATTTCATGTTATATTCACCAGCACGATCATACCAATCTTCAAAAGATAATCTAGTTTCCTCATTCTTTTTACTAAACGGTGTTTTTTTATTCCAATCGTCCATGCTATATAGGATGATAATATTTTTTTTCATAAATGTGGTTATTAATTTAATTAATGTAAATTATTTGAATAGTAGGTCAATAATTTTTGAGGATACATTTCTTTCCTTGCCTTCAAACGGTTTGTGATGCATACTGAGCATCGGAGAGTCATTAATTTCAATGACGGTGTAACCAACTTCATTCGGATCTTTAGTAATGTCAGGTGTTAAGAAATCAAATCCAGCATAGGGTAGGTCTGGTATAGCTCTAATTACTTTTTTTGCCAATTCAGCAACAGCGGGATGCGCTTTATCAGTATAGTCAATACTATCACCTCCAGTTGATATATTTGAATTATTACGTAACAATATTTGTTGATTGTTATGTGGTATTGAATCTAGTGTTAGAGATTGTTCAGTGAGCTTTTCAATAACCTCATCATCAATTTTTATTTGTACTAAAGCTTTGGAATGATCTTTGCCACGGCGAGGATCTGCATTTTTTTCAGTAATTAATTCTTGAATTGTTTTTGTGCCATCTCCAACAATGTTTGCAGGAACTCGGTAGATGATACCTAAGACTTCATTACGTGTTGCTAAAATTCGATATTCTTTTCCTTCAGATTGTTCTTCTAATAAAAAAGAAGGATTAGTTTTTAATATAATTGCAATTTTTTTCTCTAAATCTTCAATTGAGTTGATATTTAAAAAAACATCAGAACCCCACGTGCCACTGATTGGCTTTAATACTACAGGTTTTTGAAGTGTATGAAAATATTCTATAGAGTTATTAATTTCACTCCTTGTAAATTTTTGTCCTTTGGAGACACTTATATTATCTTCTGATAAAAATTGTTTTGTCACATATTTGTACTCACAAATAAAGTGAGCACTATAGCTAAGTGCCGGAATTCGTTGTCCAATAATAATTGCAGTAGATGATCCATTTGTTATTTTGAGATGACTACGTGTTGTATTTTTAAATATTTTTTCTACTCCATAGCCACGTGATAAGGCTTCATTAGCAAGAAAATAATTGCTAAATTGTCGGAATTCTTCAGGTTTAAACATAAATTTATTAATTAATTATTTACTCACATCAACTAGAAAACTGTACAAATTTCTCTTACCAATAATGATGTCATATTTTAAATCACTTCTATTAACAATATTTACCTGTGCTGAAATAGTTTTTTTATCCATTGTGAATTTAATTTTTACAACGGGACGGATTGATGAACCACTTGATGCAAAAACTACTGCCACATCAATTAAATCAGGAATTTTATGTTCGGATAAAATTGCTTTTTTTATAAATTTTTCATTTTTTGGAGTAATTTCATAGTTAATTAAATCAATTTTATCAAATTCATTTATAACATGTTCGAATCCAAGTGATTTAGCTAATTCTGTATCGATCGAAGTTGAATAAGCTCCAGTGTCTACTTTTGCTTTGGTTTTGATTTTGAGATTATTTTTACCTATAATTTCAATTTCTTCAACGGAGCCAACTACACTTTTACCAGAAGTACTCTCAACTTCTTCCTCGATTTCACCACCGAAGAGATTTTTCCCTACAGCTGCTCCACGTACTGCTGATTTGATTTTTAAGCCTTCCACACGTTCTAGTCGACGCTTTAATCCTGCCATGTTTGCTACTTGAATTGAGAGTCCTGGGCGAGCATTAAGTTCAAGAAAAACAGGGCCATTATCTCTGTCAATTGCAACATCAGCGCCTAAGAAGCCAAGTCCTGATGCTTCCTGAGCCTTTATTGCAAGTATGAGCATTTCATCCCAGTGTGGAATTTTAATTCCCGAGAGTAATAGTCGTGTTCCAGGTACATATTCTATAATTTTTGATTTACCTTGTACGGCAGTTGTCGTTGTACCTCTAGCCATATCAATTCCGACACCTACTCCACCTTGCTGTAAGTTTGCTTTACCTCCAGATTCTTTGGTGGGAAGTCGAAGCATTGCCATTACGGGTACTTTGTTATAAATAATAATACGAATGTCAGGTATGCCTTTATATGCATATGAGCGAAACGTTTTTGATAATTTTAGACGCTCCTCAAAAAAAGCAGTATCAGGAGTATTTGTAAGTGAATACTCGCCATCGAGAATATGTCCAATGTGTGTTTTGAGCTCTTGAGCTGTAATAGTTTTACCGTTTGATTTAATCCAAATATTATTAGTACCTTTTTTGCGTCCATATATTACGATGATACCTTCACCACCTAAACCTTTGTTTGGTTTGATGACAAAGCTTGTTGGAAGTATACTCCAGTCGAAACTTTCAAGTGTTCGTTTTGATGAAATTTGTGCGATAAGACGGGGCACTGGAACACCTGCTTTTTTGAGCATGCGTTTTGAACGAATTTTATCATCAGCAAGTCGTTTTGCTTTTTTGAGATTGTGTGGACGAATGTATGTAAGATTTCGGGCATTCATCCCAAGTATGTTTTTACTTGCACGTATCGATTCAAACATGGGTTTTTTATTTAATCTTATTTATAACATCATGAAATCTCAAATATTCATTAAATCTAAGTCCAGTCCACTTACCAATAAAGATATTAAAAGGAATAACAAGTAATACCGTTAGTGGATGAACTAATACCAGACTAATCATATACCTACCAATAGCAGTAGTGGGAGATAGGATGGTGTAGCCAATAAGAGCAATAATTAATGTTTCTATTGCAAGTATAATTGCTGTACGATTACCTTTTTCAATTTGCACAGTTACAAATTTTTCTACAAGCATTATTATTATTAGAATTGGAAAGATAGATGTAGAAGCAAATCCTGTACGATCAAAATATCCAGCAACAGCAAGTGTAAATAAGACAGAAAAAGATACAACAGTTAAATTAATAGCAACACGAGGTAAATACAATAATCGTAATTTTTTTAAAACAAAACGCATACCCATACCAACAAATAATACAATAACATAAATAGCAATTGCGTATTTAATATCCCAAAAACTATCCTGAGCAATAAAAACAAATGCAATTGTTATAAATGAAGGTGTATAAATACCAAATGCCTGAATTCCAATTACTTGACGTAACACAACAACAATTGTAATTACAATAGGAAATAATAATAAAAGAGTGATTGTATCAAGATTTAATTGTTGTTCCAATAGGAATTGTATAATTGGACTAAAATCAGTAACATTCATAGTATTTAATATAAAGGTTAATTATTAATTTTTTGTATATATAATCTAGAATTAATATGGCACAATGCAACCGCAAGTGCGTCTGCTGTATCATCTGGTTTTGGAATACTGTTTAATTTTAGCACATCTTTTATCATTCTTTGCATTTGAGCTTTATCCGCTCGTCCATATCCAGTGAGTGATTGTTTAATTTGGAGTGGTGTGTATTCTGCTATTTGCATATTATGCCTGAAACATGTGTTAATAATTATACCACGTGCTTGAGCAACACTGATTACAGTTTTTGCATTTTTAAAATAAAAGAGCTCCTCTACAGCAGCTTCATTAGGTTTGTATTTATCTAAAATAGCAAGAATGTTATCAGTAATTTCTGACATTCTTTCTGGTACAGAGAGATCTTTACTAGTCTCTATATGACCATATGCAACCACTTTCTTCCGTGTTCCACTATCATTGCAGTCGAGGATGCCCCAACCAACGATAGCAGTACCTGGATCAATTCCAAGTATTCTAACCATATTTTATTTATGTTAAGAATGTATTATAATAGCACTTTTAAGCTATATTGTCAAAGATTTCAGATACATCATCAAGGTCTTCAAGAATATCAAGAAGAGCTGTATACATGTCTTGATCAGTAGCATTTAGTGTCACTTGTTGTGTTGGACTATAAATTAATTTAGCTTCATTAATTGTCTGAGTTTCTTTTTCAAGTTTTTTTAAAATAGCATGCAAATCAGTTGGTTGTGTAATTATTATTAAGTTGTCATCTTCTACAATTACATCTTGAGCGTCTGCTTCAATGGCTGTAAGCTCAGCTGTATCAATGTCATTAGGCACAATTGATATAAATCCTACAAAATCAAATTGAAAACTTACACTTCCACTAGGAACAAATTTTCCATTATTTTTTTTGAGTGCAGTTTTAACTTCTGTAAGTGCACGGTTTGTATTGTCTGTTGCACAAGTGATAATCATCATTGCTCCGCCAGGTCCCATCCCCTCATAGGTAACTTCTTCAATTTTAGAATCAGTATCACCAGAGCCTTTTTTCATAGCTCTTTCAATATTTTCTTTTGGCATATTAGCTTTTTTTGCTTGGTCGATTGCTAATTTGAGAGCACTATTCATCTCAGGGTCAGGATCTCCATTTTGTACTGCAACCATAATTGCTTTTGCAATACGAGAAAATATTTTAGAACGTTTGGCATCTGTTACACCTTTTTTATGTTTAATTGTTGACCATTTGCTATGTCCTGACATAAATTTATATTGTAGAGACGCATTGCATACGTCTATTATTGTGTGGATTAATATGTAGGGATGCGATTAATCGCGTGTCTACTACTTAGCATCTCATTTTTTAGATGTTTTTGCAATATTTATAATTGATTTTTTATTTATTTTGTAATATAATAAGTAACTAATTTCAAAAAGAAATTGTTTGTACCTGAAAAATTAAATAACAGATTATATTGATAGAGGAGAATAATAAAATGAGTTATATGTGTACAAATGAAGATTGTAGAGAGACGTGGTCCAGATTGGCTGGTTACATATGTCCTAAGTGTGGAGCAAGACATAAGCTTGGTGAAGCCATTGAAAAGATAAATAAGTTAATAGCTGAAGAGTCAAATCAATTAAGTATAAAACATAATCAAAATGAACAAACACATTAAAGTGGGGGATGTATAAAATGAATCGATTAATCGGATTTTCAACAGGTGTTTTATTTCAATCAGTGAAAGATACTGTATCACGAGAAATGCTTGAAATTTGTCAAGATATTGGATGTAATGCAGTTGAAATTAATTGTCATACATATCCACGAGATATAATACGATTGAAAGAAATGTATTATTATTGGAGGATATTTGGGAATGCATTTAAACATGTGTCAGTTCATCTGCCATCATGTTTGAAGTATGATGAAAATAGTAGTCCTAAATTATTTCAAATTCAGTATGCTATTACACAGTTTTTAGCATGTTCTGGTATGAAGTATGCATTAGTGCATCCTGATTGTGTTCTAGATTTTGATATTTTTGATACATGGTTTCAACAAATTGCAATTGAAAACATGGATAATAGAAAACAATTATACACAACTGCTGTAGAACTGCAAGATCTCTTAGCCGAACACAGAAAACTTAAGTTTGTGTTTGATGTTCAGCACTGGGCTGTAAATAATAACTCTATTGAGGATATTCCACATATTATTGATGAATTAAGTGATAAATTGGTTGGAGTTCATCTCAGTGGTGAAGGTTCTGATAAATATCATGTTCCTGTGTGTAGAACAAAACAACAAAATCTTGTAGAATCATTACAAAATCTGCCATTACACATTCCAATTATTTTAGAAGGAGTATGTGAAGATGTTGCTGAGATGAAACGCGAACTTGATTATGTGACAAATATTTTAACGTGAGGAGAATTAAAAATGAATGATGATACTGAAAAAGTTGTTGCAGGTGTAATAATGAGCAACCTTGATAACAATGTTGAAACAAAGTTGGAAGGTACTTGTGCAAAAATTGAACTTTTAGAAAAAGAATTGAAAGTTCAAGATGAGCGAATGAACAAATTAATTATTGCAGTGCATAGTATACGTGTTGCAATAAATGAGTTACCAAAAAATCGACATATATACAGCAGTGCAGTTCTTCCACTTGACGGGTGCATTGAAGAAACTAATAGAATTCTTTCAGAAACAACTGCTGACCATTTAAATTGGGTGCCTACGTTACAAAATTAAAAGAAAGAATGTGGCAATACAAACGCTAAGATAACGAGTAAAATTAGAGTAGAACAAGGACATAGACTTGTTGATAATTTGGATGTGTATGCTGACAGTGCTCATGCAAGAGAGCGTGGAGCACAAGCAGGGGGAGTCTTTTTTTAAGATAGCAATTAAAGCCAATAAAGTCTCGAGAGAAAAATTTCCTCGAGACTTTTTATTTAGGGATAATTAACATGAACATAGCTTGATTTTTTATGTAAGTTGGTATATTGTATATTATCAACATAAAAGTGATACACGTACATGAACAATAGAATAATTTAAACAACAGGAATTATTAAAAAAAGGGGGAGGAAAAAATGAAAGTTTTTCATCAATTTTCAATGGGATCAAGGGCGCTATTAGATGCAAAAAGTATTATTGAATGTGGTTTTTTTTCAGAATTAGAAATGAATATTTTGTTAATGTTTCATAATTGGGTTAGGGTAGGCTTTGCTGTTGAGTGTAATCTTATTGAAGAAGAGTCACCACATGAAAAAAGATGTGGTACAATTATACAATATTCTATATTATTTACAGGTACCGAGGAATGTGCGTATAGAATTCCAATAGGTATCATTGCGATGCTTAAAGATAAAACCGATTATAATGTCAGTGAAATAATTAATACAACGGAAGAATTAATACGAACATTTTTTAGTACTGTTGAAATAGTAAAAAAAACAAAATTCAGAATAAAGATTGTGAAAAGTCTAATGATACAATACATCATTAGATTTTTTAATTATAAAAAATACAATAGGTCATTGTTATAAGTAGCTTATTTTCTTATAATATATATATATATATATATATATATATTGATTTTTGGGTTAATTTATTATATAATCAGTTTTGACTTGTGCTTAAAAAATTGAATAAATTTAAGAGAAGGAGAAAATAATGATTGATAGTGAAATGGGTAGAAGGTCTCAATTACAAATGCAAGATTTAGTAGAAGAGGATTCTAATTGGATAAGTCAATTTTGGCAACCGTGTATTTTGACGGAATATAATATGCGGCGATTGGAGCCATATTTTAAACTAGGATTTATAAAAACTGGATATAGCTTTAGACACAAAATTGCAACTGCACGTATCCACAAGAAATACCTTCCTGTGATAGGCGTTGATTTACGTGCACTGAACAAAGAGCCTGATCCAATTCTCATCATAATTGATGAACAAGGTACTAAAGTGATTTGTCATTTGTCGGAATATATAAATCGATTATTTAAAGAAGGCAAGGAGTATGAGCGTACAGTGAAAGTATATGCAACTTATACAGGATTGCGTGAGCGGTTATTAAATTGATATAATGGGAAGATTTTGTGAAAACTTAGTGATACAATGTACTGCTAAGTTTTTTTAATTACAAAAATTAAATTTACTGTTAGGAGTATTACTAAAAATAAAAGGTTTAGTACATGGATTTTTGGTATGTGGCACAAAGTATATTTGTGTTATAGATATGCTTTGGTGTAAATCGTTTGTATTTGTAATTATTTTTTGTGTAAGTGTAGTACTAGTGTGGAGAATATTGTTTATTTTTTGGATAAGTAGTGATAGAAAAGATCGTTTACCTTGTGTTAATGCATTGAAGGATTCATCTTGAGAGTACACCGCACTTATAGCAACGAATTGTTCTAGTTTTTGTTGTGAGAATATTTGCTCATTTGCAATTGCTTGAGTAATAATTGCACTTGTTTGTGCTATTTTTTCTAAGTTTTCAGGAATTATCCATTGCCACACACCATCAGTTTCTTCGTATGATGCATTATCTGGAATAGATGTTGATTTATCACCGTACTCTACAGTATCTGCTACGGAGCCATTAGGCCTTCGTATTTCTACGATACCCGTTTTATTTGGTAGGCTAATTGCCGCATATTTTTTTGTTATTACTTTTGATTTACCAGGTCTAATGATTAGTTTTTTAGAGATTGGATGATTAACAATTGTTTTTTTTGATGAACCTGTTGCGATGCTCCAGTTTTTTAAATTAATTTTTTTCTTACTTTTATTTTTTATAATTATATATTCAATGCCGCTATCTTTACCACTAGGGTTGGGAACAATTTGTGTAATTCTCATTTTATGTTTAGGATATTTTTTGACAGTCACGGTAAAATTTTGAATGATTTCTTCGCTTCCATCCTGAACTCTTAAATGTCCATGATAAATACCTGTTTTTGTATATTTATGTCGTGTTTTCCAAATATAACTTTTATGTTCATCACCAAAATCCCACCGAACCTTTAGTTCTTCGTTATCAATATCATTTGCGCGTGCATCAAATTCTACATACACATCTTTATATGCTTTTTTATCAATATTAAATTTTGTAAGTATGGGAAGGTTGTTAAAAATGTTTTGCTTTGCAGGTGTGAGGTGTTTACTCCATCGCCACTTTTTTGATGCATGTTCATAATTGTATGAAACATCCTCAGAGGCACTAGCATAGGAAATAACATCCATCACTTTTTCATTTGGAGCAATAAGTGATACAGTTTCGTCACTATTATTAAGTGCAAAAGAAAAGTTTTTACGATAAATGACAAAATAAGTATGTGGCGCAACAAAAGTGTCACCACTAAAGGTATAAGAGCCAGTTTTTGAAGCATCTTTTAGTAGCCAATTTTTTAAGTTAACTTTAGTATCATTGGGATTATAAATTTCTATAAATTCGTTAGTATTTTCTGGTCCAGATGGATTAGACAATAATTCACTTAGTAATAATTTAGGATAATCAATTGTTCGTGGATTGATAGCATTTTCTTTATTTGGAGTGGGTTGTGCGTGATACCACTGACTTGCACGATTTAGTGATATGCCTTCACGTGTTTCATTATATGAGATTGTGGAAACAGTTTTATTATTTGGTGCAAGTAGCGACACTACTTCAACACCAGAATTATTAAGCGCAAATTTAAAATCAGATCGATAAATAGTAAAATGAGATTGTGGTAAAATTTCTTGTTCCATAAAGGTGTATGAACCAGTGGAGCTAGCATCTGTAATAATCCAATTTTTTAATGAGATAACACCATCTGTTGGATTGTAGAGTTCGATAAATTCGTGAGCTTCTTCAGATTCACTTGGATTTGGTAAAATTTCATTTATGAAAATTTGTGGATATTCTTTTGTTAAAGGATTTTCATTATTCTTTGTGTTAGGTGTTGGCAACTCCCAATACCACATGGGATTGTCACGATTATAAGAAAGTCCTTCTTTTGTTTTTGTATAAGATATGGATGAAATAATCTTTGTATTTGGGGCTACGAGTGATACTGTTTCGTTACCTGAGTTATTAAGTGCAAATCCAAATGAAGATCGATATATGGCAATATATGATTGTGAGAGAATTTCTGTTTGAGGAAAAATATATTTTCCAGAAGTGGTGGCATCTTTTAATATCCAACCTTTTAAGTTGACAGGGTCATCAGTGGGATTATAAATCTCGATAAATTCATCTGAATTTTCGTTACCCATTGGGTTGGGTAGCAGTTCATTAATTATTAGATTGGGATATTCTTTTGTGAGAGGATTATCATTATTTTGTGTATCGGGAGTGGGTGTTTCTTCATACCAAGCATCATTATCATAATTCCATGACAGTCCACTTGTAGATTTTGCATAAGAATAGTCTGACACAATATTTTTATTTATATCTTTGAGATATATTTCTTCATTCGAATTATTGAGGGAAAATGAAAAATCTGCTTTATTATATAGCGTGAGAAAACCCTTTGACTTAATCGTCACATCCCCAAAGTCATAGCATTTTTGTGTTTTGTTATGTAGACACCAATTTTTAAGTGAAACATCCACATTGCCATCATTGTATAATTCAATAAATTCGTTACCACTGTCAGTTCCATCAGGATTTGCCAAGATTTCATTCAACCTAATTTTCTCAGTATTAATTGTAAGTAATAATTTTATATCTTTTTCACAGAGCTTTACATCCGCTTCTTTTGCTGTAGGGACAGGTTTCAAACCTGTCCCTACGGTATCTGTTTTGGAATCATTTATATCAATGCTTTGTGTGGTATTTTGTTTCTTATTCTCAGCATTAACACTTTCTTGGTCTAATTCCACGTTTTTCTCTGTAGAACTAGTCTCAATATTCTCTTCAGCAGACATTGTTGATTTGGTATCTAAAAAGGGTGTTTCTACAACACGATCAGAATCATTTTGTGTATCTTTTTCTTCTTGTTCATTTTCTAAGCTTTGTTTATCGCCAATTTCATTTTCAGATTTAATTGTTTCTTTTTTAACATCTAAAATATGACCTTGGTCTAGAGGTAGAGTATTTTCAATAGCAAATACGCTTTGTGAAAACAAAAGACAAAAACAAATATATAAAACAAAAACTTTTTTCATACAGAAAATTTAATAAATGACAGTAAATTGTTTTTATTTTTGTATAGTTTATAAGAATAGCAAGATTATATAATTAGTGTCAAACAA
>JAOZNB010000052.1 GCA_029933995.1 Candidatus Moraniibacteriota bacterium
AAAATCGTCCTCCGCTATTATTCATTTGAGGGTATTTCTAGGATTGGAATATACTACATCTCCAAAATTTACCATTAATCAACAACATCTAAACCAAGTTCTCAGGACATATTTTTAGTGCACAATGATAAATAGATTTTTTTTAAGAGGTCTAATATAGAAATTTTATATCAAAAAAAACTCTCTACCTACCAATAATAGAGAGTCTTTATTTATTTTGCAGCAACTATTTATGCACCACAACCTGCTTCTGCGCTTGCACCTGACTCATCAACTCCTGTACCAAATCCTGGTGCTGGTGATACACTTGAAAGTTCTGTTTGGCATGCTGCTGGTTGTTCGTTAAATCCTGAACAAATTGCTGCAAGCAAACTTGCACTATCGCGACCCGCTTGAATTTGTTCTCCATTAATCACAAGCGTTGGAGAACCTTGTACACCATATTTTTCATTATCAGCTTTATCTATATTGAATTGTGGAAATTGCCCACTTACCCATGAAGCTTTATCTGCTAATAGTGCTAGAATGCCATGTTCTTTATCCAAAGCACTTTCGCATTGAGTTGTGATAGCCTGATTGATCTGTAATTTTGTCATGCATGCTTTTGCCTCTTCTTCAGATCCTGAGACTCCTGACAAAAAACAATTTAAATAATCACCAAATTGATTTGGATTATTTTTTTGGATACAATATTGACGCATTTGTTCCTTTACCTCTAATTCTCCGTGCATTGCATAGTCGACAAACTTGAATTGCATATCAATGTTATCACCTAAAGCATCTAATACCGGCAACATTCCTTTTTCAGCTTGCGTACCATATGGACAATGACTCATCACAAACAATTCAACTTCTGGCTTATCAGATTTTACTGTAACCTCTGCTACTGGTGCAACAACTTGTTCTTCACCCTCACCTGCTACTTCCTCCATTTCCTTTGTGTCAATTAACTGTGGAATAAACTTTGTTTTATCCTTTGTCATGTATGATGTTACTTCCTGTCCCTCTATATCAAGCTCTATTTTATATAAACCACTATCTTCTGTAATTTTTCCAACTGTAACTTTTGTACCTGGTGCAACTAATTGCTCTTCAATCAACTTTGTTGCAGCTGCACTCACTTCTTCACTTATTTTATCATTAACTTCCTTTTCTTCTCCATCGTCACTATTTCTTTGTGTAAAAAATATAACAACACCAATTACCAAAACTATCACCACTAGCCATACAAAGATATTATTACCTTCTCCACTAGTATCACAACACACATCATCTGATGTTGCATCTTTTTTGTCACCCTCTTCTTTTGTAACTTCTTTTTCTTCTGTAGTCTCATTATCTACAGTCTTTGTATCATCTGTATTTTTTTCATCTTCAGTCTTCTTTTCTTCAGACTGTTCTTCTGATGTCTTTTTTTCCTCAGTCATTTGTTTATATATTAAAAATTTACATTACTTATTCCAAAACTAATTTATTTAAAAATTAGTTTTATAATAGTATCATATTATGATTTTTGTGCAAAATTTAGAGTTTTAATAATTGTCCTTGCAATTCTGGCTGTTGTATATCCAGCAGGAATATTTGTTTCCAAAGTGAAATTCTTAATATCACTAATATCCAAATTATTTCTACTTAACATTTCGTCAATTATTGGAAAAAATTTTTCCAATAAATTATTTTCATCGACCCATTTTTCCTCATCAATAAATTTCTCCCCGTCAAGTAATACGAGAACTACATCTTTTTCTTTCAATAATAATTGTATTTCCATAAACTTTATTAATTAACTGTCTCTTCCTCAGCAACATCTTTATTTATATCAAGATCCGGCTTTATTGCATCTATAATATTAAGTGCTTTTTCTAAACTGTCTGCATATACGATATGTGTCAAAAATACCTCTAACGTTTTATCATGTTTATCATATATAAATTTTTCTCCATCATCACTCGAATCAATAGTTGTTCCCATAAGTACTCTATACATAATATGTTGCGATATTTCCTCCATGTCAACATGTCCAAAACACTTACCATACAGTACAGTAGAAATTTCTCCATAATGCTCAGCACCAATGTGCAAAAAAACATCATCAATTAATTTACGTTTCTCTGTATACATTAATTGAGCCTCTTTTAGATCATATTCAAAACGTTTTATATCTTCAACTTCTGGATTACAAACTGTAACAAAATGGTTTAGTTTAATCACTTCAGCTTTTTCATTTTCCATAATATATTATTTTTTATATATAAGCATACCCTTATATAATAATAGATTTACTCTCAAAAAACAAGATTTAAATAATTTTATTTGTTTAAATTAATATAAAATATAAGCTAATTTTGTTATTTGTTTACACATTATTTTAAATCCACCTTCAATAATAATTGACTTATTCTCATATAATAAAAAATCTATTATATTTTATATTATACACATATCACCTAAATTATAAAAAGAATTATTGACAACACATCAAACAACCCATATTATAGAGTTTACCACATAAAAATGGTATAATAATATTATGGCAACATTAGCAATCAACAAACGAGCAAAATTTGATTATGAATTCATAGAAAAATATGAAGCTGGTTTGGTATTGTTTGGTCATGAAGTTAAATCAGTAAAAACTGGACATATATCACTCAAGGGTGCCTTTGTTACAATTCATAATCAAGAACTTTACTTGACTAATGCTCTAATACCCCTGTACAAACACGCTGGCAATATTAAAGAATACGATACTAACAGGTCGCGTAAACTACTTGTAAAAAAATCTGAGATTCGTTCACTTATCGGGAAAAAAGCACAAGCGGGATTGACAATGGTGCCGATTCGTGTTTATACTAAGAGGAACCTTATTAAATTAGAGTTTGCACTTGCACGTGGAAAATCTAAACATGATAAGCGTGATACAATTAGAAAACGTGAAACCGACAGAAATATTGCTCGTGTTTTACGTAGTTCATAAACAATTGGGGATGATTAGCTTTCGACAGTTTGTCGTCTGCTGATATGCACGCCGAGTATGTATGTTCATTCTCGTTAAACTGACATGCAATTTTGATAAGTGCAAACTTCATCAATAAAGCAAAAGTAGCATTTGCTAACGCATTTGCACCATCTTTTGCACCGTCTCTCGCGTAATAAACGCCTGAGCCATCACACGAACTGAGCGTCTCATAAGTTCACTTGTGGTGTCATATTTTTGAGACTCGCTCTCCATTGGTATCTTTGCCAATCTAGAGTTAAATTTCAAAGATAGATCAATAGATCTTTTGACTGTTTTGCTACTATTGATTGAACTTGCTCATTTGCATGAGCATGCAAAACTGTTCCAAGCGTGTGAAGAATATTATCAGATTCACAAATTTGGACGTGGGTGCAATTCCCACCATCTCCACAATTTTTTAGTATTTTAGTATATTAGTTAGTAATGAGTAGTTGTAAAAACTAATCATAACTTGTCAATATACTAATATACTACTTACTAATATACTAATCTACTAGAATATATGCGTAGAAGATTTAGACGAAAACCGAAGAGAACATCGAAGGTGCCTCAGATGCGTGCAAATGAGCGTATTTTTGCTGATCCTATTATACTAATTGACCATAATCAAGAACATATTGGTGAAATTGCACTATCTGAAGCACGTGCAATTGCCGAAGAAGCAGGTCTTGATTTGGTAGAAGTTTCTCCAAAAGCACGACCACCTGTATGTAAAATACTAGACTATGGTAAGTTTCAATATGCTCAAGCAAAACAGTACCGCCAAGCCAAATCACAACAAAAAGTTGTTACTACAAAAGGGGTGCGTATTGGACTTCGTACAGACACTCATGATTTAGAATTCAAGAAAAAACAAGCAGAAAAATTTCTTTCAAAAGGCAATAAGGTAAAGGTTGAAATAATACTCCGAGGACGTGAGAAAGCACATCAAGGCTTGGCAAGGGAAAATATACAGAAATTTGTGCAAACATTAGAAACACCATTTCGCACAGAAGAAGAAATTAAAAAATTTCCAGGAGGTTTCAATACAATTATTGCACCAGAATAACATTTGACAAAATACTATAATTAATATAGAATTCATCAACAGTTATTGAATTTAAGCAAACACAGTTTTTGCTGTAATTATATATTTATTTAGAAAAAATATTATGCCGAAAAGAAAATCCAACAAAGCACTTACAAAAAAGATCAAGGTTTCAAAAAATGGCAAAGTAAAACGTCGCTCAACAGGACAAAATCACTTCAATGGAAAAGAGTCTGGCAACAAAACCAGAAGTAAAAGAAGTGACAAAAGACTTTTTAAAACAGATGAAAAAAATGTCTTAAAAGCATTGGTTCACTAAACTACCTACTACTAACTAATTACTAATATACTAGACCATGGCAAGAGTAAAACGCGGAGTCGCTGCAAGCAAACGCAGAAAGAATCTCCTCAAACTAACAAAAGGATTTAAATGGCGTCGTAGCACGCATTATCGTGCAGCTAAAGAAGCCGTTCTAAAAGCTGGTAAATATAAATACCGTGATCGAAGAACTAAAAAGCGTACAATGCGAAATTTATGGGTACTACGCTTAAATAATGCCCTACGATTACATGAAGAAAAATATTCAACATTTATTAATAAGATGAAAAAGAAAAATATTGAATTAGACAGAAAGGTATTATCTGAACTAGCGATGGAAAATCCCAAAACATTTGAACTACTTGTACAAGAAGTGAAATAATACATTTTTTACAAAAAACACTTTCACACTTGAAAGTGTTTTTTGTATTTTATTTTTAGATCTTCAAATTCCACTTTCACTATTGATTACACATAAATATAAGACCCGGTCATTCCGAAAGATACTATTTGTATCAAAGTATTTAGCGATGCTACCTACATAAATTTGTCCGAAATCTACACTATGCCATTTCTATTTGCTGTTGATATAAAATCTAGCTATTGACTTTTTACCTAGTAAATGATACAAAGAGACTTGTACCAAAAAACAATATTTAGTAATTTAACAAAAAGGAGGTATTACTTTAATGACAATATTCACAATAAAACAAACGGGATTGGATTTATCAACTTTGGTAATTCAATTACCCAAGAACTCCACAAACACAATTACCTTAATTAATGACCTTGGTATAATATTTCTCAACGAAGTAATGCCTAAGCAAGAAATACAAATTGCAGAAGGTGCTCTGATCAGGTCATTAGTTTCACGCAATGAAGATGTCCGTAGAGCATCATATTATTATCTAAAACGTGCTGACAAAACGATATCCAACTACGCACGTGCATCAATAGATATTTTTAAGCGTCAACCCATAAACAGACCTATTGTGGAAGATATAGCCAAACTCTATTGGTTATCCTAAATTCATCAGTTGTTCAATCAAGTAAAAAGCCCAGTACTATAATAGTATTGGGCTTTTCAACAGAATAATTTGCTTTTAATTTTTATTTTGTTCATGTTTTGCTATAACATCCTTCGTCAATCGAATAAGTGCGTGAAATGGTAGCCACATCCACAGTGTACGTTCCAACCATTTACTCATTATTTGATTAATGTTTGTATAATCTGAATTTGCCATAATATATAATTTATAGAAACGTGATTAATCACGTCTGTGTTTAAAAATTTTTTACTTCATCAATTAATTCATATATTGCAATTCCCGCTGCAACTGAAACATTCAGTGATTTTTTATTACCTCTCATCGGTATATCTATCATTATATCACAAAGTGATAAAGTGTGCTCATCAATTCCTACAGGCTCATTGCCAAGTACTAATGCAACACTTCTATCTGTTTCAAATTTTTTATAATTAATACTATTCTCCCCCTGTTCTAATGCTACTATCTGAACTCCTTCTTTTTTCAATTTATTTATAATATTATCAATTTCTTCATACCTATCCCATGCCACATATTCATGTGCTCCCAGTGCTGTTTTAATAAGTTTTCGTTCTGGTTTTGTTGTATATATTTGTGTACCATCTGGTGGCGTCAGCGTATATCCCGAAAAATAAATACGATCAACGCCCGCACCATCAGCAGTCCGAAAAATTGCACCCACATTATGAGCACTTCGTATATTATGTAAAATTAAATAAAATTTCTTTTTCATATTATTAACTATTAATTTGCGATTATGTACTATATGTACTATCATATATACAGTAAAACATTAAAGAAAAAATATGTCCATACAACTCCACGATCAAATAAATAATAGTGATTTAAGTACAGAAGATAAAGAAGACTTTATATTTTTCTTAGAAAATATTTCTGATGAAGAATTGATTCAAATGAATGAACTATTTAGTGAAAATGATTCTGAACTCGTATCCTTTTGGACAAATCTTAAAGAAAAATTAATTTTTATGGAGTTACTAGATGAAGATACTGATTTCTCCGATGAAACCAAAAATGATATCAAACAACAACTTTCCGAAATGAGTGTTGAAGAATTTAATTCATTTCTAGAAGCTGTGCAAAAAATAGCTGACGATGCCAATATAGGAAATGAAATGAATTTATTATTAGAACAAAGTAAAAAAAATAATGAAGAATTGTCATCATTAACTGAAGAATTAATTTAAAAATAAATTAATAAAAAATATGAATACTTTTGAAAATAAAGCCCCAGATCAAGAATCTTCCAATGAGCAAATAGTAACTGAAACTGCACAGTCAATGCGTGAAATTGATGAATTACAACTCGAAACAGAAAAAACACTAGATACAACAATTGATTATTTAGATAATCAAGAAACTCCTTTAGCTGAACAGAAAGTTGGTCTCATGCACTCAATTGGTGAAAAATTTCAAAAAAGCAAATTATTAAAAGCTGCTGCACTAGGAGTTACTCTTATGAGTGCACAACCAGCATTTGCTCAAAATGGCTCCGTACGTTTACAAGCTGATAATCCACATCAACTAAATGTTGGATCTTCTGACTTCAATAACCCTGGTAAAATACGACTACAAAATATAAATCAACTCAGAGCTCCTGGATTACGACCTGGACAACTTTCACTAAACAATCAAAATACATTATCTGGACATTTAAATAATTTTAAAAAAAATACCCTTCCAAACGCTACAATAAATGGAGGTCCTGCCTATGAAATTGCACCTGGTGTTTATGGCGATGAAAATACAATTTATAGACAAACTTCTGACGGAGGCACTATTTCAGTTGGTGGCATTAGCATAGAATAATATATCTATATTTTGTATCATATTGAAATACAACCCTTATTTAAACAATACTTGGATTTTCAAAAATATTCATTCTCTCTTCAAAGTCAGGATATTTATCTTCTAACAATTTAGCAACTATAAACGATAATGTATGGCTAACTGCATACACATTATTAATCAAATTAAAATTCTTGTTATCTTGTTTATTTATTTTATCAATAAATTTTTCAGGATTTTTGCCAAATTTTTCAATTTTTTTGTCTAATTCGGTGTGCATTTCAACATTATCGGCACTTCTCCTACAAAATTCTCTTTCGTATAAATATGCAAAAATCTCTGCTATCTGTTGTCTATTAAATACAAAGTTTTTCATAGTTAGACTTTGGTATTTATTCTTTACAAGGAGAATTATTATATCTTTTATTTTCTCTCTATATTCATCTGACACATCAGAAATTTCATCTTCATTTTCATATTTACCATATTCATCTTTGTATTTTCTATCAAATAATCCATGTGCTAATTCATGAGTCACAAACTCATCATAAGTTAATGATTTGTTAAAAAAATATATATCAAAAACATTTTTTTCTTCCAATCCACTCTCCATAAATTCTTCAAAATCTTTTTTTGTATGAATGCCTACAAAATTAGTTTTTTTACCTCTCAAAAAATCATCTAATACATATTCGTCTTCACTTGTTTTTGTGACGCTTCCTTCTTTAAATTTATGATGTGGTTTATATTTATTTTTTATATCAAAAAATACCAAATCCTCAGTATCAATAAATTCTTCATTAAATATATTTGTATTTTTTATTTTATCAATTGATTTGATTATTTCTTCACTAATTTCCAATGCTCTTTCACGCTCAAAATTATCAGCAAGTTCTAAATCTGATACTTCATCTATTTCTTTTTGTGTATTTGATACTTGTTCAAATTTCATATTATTAAACTCTAACATTTTTTAATTGTTTTCTCAACTCCTTATAATTTGGAACTGTTTTTTCTACAAGTTGCCAAAAATCTTTTGAATGATTCATTTCTGCCAAATGACACAATTCATGTGCAACTACATATTCCTGGAGTTCATTTGAAAGGCACATTAATTTACAATTGAAATTAAGATTTCCTGCTGAAGAACAACTGCCCCACCGCGTTTTTTGATGTCTGATTGATACTCTATTATACGTGAAATTATAATATGAATTAAATTGCAAAAGCTTTGCTTCTACAATTGGCCTGAGAGACTTTTTCATATAATTTATCACACAAGTATCTATTGTAATATTATTATTTTTATCTCCAATTTGTTTTATTATCCACTGACTATTCTTAATTATTTCTTTTTTCACAAAAGATTGTCTGCATATTTTTGGAGCAGTAACGACAAGCGATCCGTCTTGATGAACAATAAAATTAATCTGCTTTTGATATTTTCGTTTCTTTAAGGTATATGAAATCTTTTTGCCATTTATTTTTATAATATCCATAATCTAAAAAGTATAATGAAATCCGCTCGCAATCAAAAATAATAATGTTATATTACCTACTATAAGAATTGGGATTATTCTTGAATATTTAAACTTTAAGACACG
>JAOZNB010000053.1 GCA_029933995.1 Candidatus Moraniibacteriota bacterium
CTGGTGATATCATGGATGGTGTCTTGGTAAATGAACTTGTAAGGGACATTGATGTGATTGTACATTTTGCGGCAGAAAGTCATGTTGACCGTTCTATTTTGGATAGTGCTGCTTTTGTGCGTACAAATATAAATGGAACACTAATTTTATTGGAAGCTGCAAAAAATAATGGAAATATTAGATTTCACCATGTGTCTACAGATGAGGTGTATGGCTCACTTAGTAAAGATAACCCTGCATTTGATGAAAAAACGAGTTATGATCCACGGAGTCCGTACAGTGCATCAAAAGCTTCTTCTGATCATTTGGTGAGAAGTTATTTTTATACGCACGGATTACCCATTACAATTTCAAACTGTTCCAACAATTATGGCCCGTATCAGTTTCCAGAAAAATTAATACCGTTGTTTGTCACAAATTTAATGGACAATAAAAAGATACCAGTGTATGGCACAGGAGATAATATTCGTGATTGGTTACATGTAAAAGATCATTGTATTGCAATTGATAAAATTGTGCGTGAGGGAAAAATTGGAGACACATACTGTATTGGTGGTGATGCAGAAAAAACAAATATGGAAATTACAAATGTGATATTGGATGCAATGGATAAGGGTGAAGAAATGATAGAATACGTGGAAGACAGGAAAGGGCATGATAAGCGGTATGCTATCAATTTTGATAAAATGAAAAAAGAATTTAATTGGAATCCTAGTGTTACATTTGAACAGGGAATTGCAGATACAATTAAGTGGTATCAAGAAAATGAACAATGGTGGAGAAATATCCACAGTGGAGACTACAGGAAACAACAATCAATGTTTAATGAGAAATAATATGAAAATGATTAAGTTTAATTTTTATATTCTTAGTGCGGTATTTATAATATCTGGATGTGGTACACAAAATAATGAAATAGAAGTTAAGCGTCAAATTGGTATTGATACTGAAATAGTGACTGAGTGTCAGGCTAATGAGTGTCAGGGTGATGATATTATTTCTGAATCGATTGATGCTATGTCATTTAAAGAAAAATTGGATACAGGAGAATATATTTTGATTGACATTCGTACACAGGAAGAATATGAAAATGAGAGAATAGCTGATGTGCAAAATATTGATATTTACAGTAATAATTTTGATGCACGGCTGGATATTCTAGATAAGGATAAAAAATATTTAATTTATTGTAGAAGTGGCCATCGCACGAAGCTTGGATTACAACGTATGCGCATGTTAGGATTTGGTGAAGTTTATGATCTCGTGGGTGGTATTGATGAGTGGAATAAAAATATATTTGAAGTAATTAACACAAAATAGATTATTTTGAAAAAAAGTAAGATTTAACTTTTTCAAAAAAATGCAAGATGTGGTATTATTTATATAGGAAACAAAAATATAAATCATAAAACAAAAATATGGTAGATAAAATTGTTGAGTTATTACAAGGTCTTCAAAAGGATGTTGGAGAGTTACGTACAGATGTACATAAACTTTCTGACAAGGTAGATTATTTATCAGATAAATCATGTGACAAGGTGGTCCATACAAACAATTCATTGGAGCATACATGGGAGCCTGGTGTAAGTCAGATAACTAAAAGTGCACAACAAAACAATCAGAATGCAAATTATGGTAGAAATTTGTCACAGTCAGAACAGGAGTATATAAATAAATTACGGGATGATTCTGTAAGTAAAGATGTTGAACTGAATCAACAGGGAGTAGTTAATAATGAAAACTTTATTGAATCTGCTCCTGCAGCACCGACTGCAACTCGTGTAGCACCAACACCAAGCGTTTTACATAAAAAATCACTTATAGAAAGATTTTTTACTTGGCTTGCAAAAGATTGGCCTATGAAGGTTGGTGGTTTTTTTGTAATTGCTGCTGTGGGCTGGTTTGTGACGTATGCTGCTGCTGTTGGTTGGTTGTCTCCAGCTGCACGTGTTGTTCTAGGTTACGTATTTGCGATTGCGTGTATTGCATTTGGAGCGATGCGTGCGGACAAAGAGCGCACACAGGGAAATGTATTTTTGATTATTGGAATTGCTGCAATGCTAATTTCAACTTTGGCAGGATTGTATTTTGGTATTATGGTTCATATTGTAGGACTTTTTGTAATGCTTATTTCAGTTGGGTTTGTAACACTTATTTCATTAAAACAAAAGAGTGTTTCATTAACGTCATCGATGATATTTTTTGGAGCTATTATTCCTCTGTTTTTCTTTATAGGAGTTAGTGCTACTACAATCTTTGTTTATTTATTTATACTAACTTTAGGTACTTTGTGGGTGGTGTCTTTTATGGGATGGAGAGGTTTGACTACCTTCATGTTATTTGTAGTAGGTTTTTATTCAATTACATATATTGCGACTGAACTTGGAGATGAAATTGAAAGCATTTCTAATATTTTAGTGGCATTTCTTTTTGCAGCAACTTTTTATGTTGCAAATGTTTCGACAATTCTTAAATCACAAAAAACAAGCTATTACGATATGATTACAGCTATGGGAATTGGAACGTTGATGCTCATATGGATTATGAGTTTTGCAAGTAAGGAATTTGAAGTATTTTTGCTACTCATATCTGTGTTATTTTTTGCAGGTGCTTCATATATTATATTTACAAAAACTGGTCGTAAAACACCAACTGCAATTTATGGGGGTGTGACAGCAACACTATTTGCCGTAGCTACAGCACTGCAGTTTGATGGTCCCGTACTTGTTACAGCATACCTCTTTGAATCAAGTGCAATTGTGATAATAACGCTATACTTTGCAAGAAAAAAAGTTACGTCGGGTATGCGTACATTGCTAACTATAATATATGCAGTTCCTGTAGTGATGTCACTAGGTGCTGTTATTGAGATATTTGATTATTTAGATTATCCGCATAGAGACAGCGTACTTAATTATATGCCAGAATTATTTACAGTATTTATTGTGTGTGTCACAGCATTCTCTATTGCTATTAGTGTGCTACGGCTCACTGACATTGAGCATAAAGAAAATATGACGTTCTTTAGAATATTTGCCTATATAGGTGGTGCATTTGGACTTATTTTGGTATGGTTTGTAACACATATGTTTATGAATAGTGTTGATGTTGCTACTTTTGTATCTTTGGTTATTTATACAGTTATTGGAGTGGGCTTTTATATTATGGGAGTAAAAGAAGAATACAAACCATACATGATTGTTGGTGGAATTTTATTTGGTATTGTTGTAGTAAGAGTTCTTTTTGTAGAATTTTGGACGATGGATATGGTCATGAAGATGATAACATCTCTAGTATTAGGTATATTGTTAATTTCTACGGCATTTATCAAGAAGTCTAATAAATAAATTTATGAAAAAAATATTATTATCAATGTTAAGTTTTCTTATTCTAGCACCACTTTTTGTGATTGCAGATGGTATTCCAGTGCACAAGATTACATTGAAACAAAAGGGAGAATTTGAATCAATTGCTACAGTTGAAAAAAATGATTTTGCAGTGCCTACTATGATTGATGTACCAATTGAATTTAACAAGGATGCGAGGTCTTTTGCAATTGTTACTGATTCTACAGGTGTTATTGTACCGTCAACTGTTGTAAATAAATCACAAAAACCAGTACTTACTTTTGGAGTGAGTGATTCATTTGCAAATTCAAACGCAAATAATATGGTTGATGGCAAACATGATACATTTACCGAGTTTCCTTTTGTGGAAAAAGGTGGACAATATGAGGTAATTGATGCAGATGTAGTTTCACGAAGTTCTGTAAATGGTGGAAATGAATTAATGTATTCAGAAGAAAAATATGCAGGCGGAGAAGAACAGTCAGAAGATGTAGGTCAAAATGTTGTAGTTATCGATGTGAATGCAAACAGAATATTTCGTGTAGATCATTTAAATTTGCAATTTGATAAAAATATAGAAAGACCAACAAGAATAAGGATTGTAGCTGTAAATAAAGATGAAAGTGAACAAATATTATTACCAGAGCAATTTTTTGGACAAGATACCATAAATTTTCCAGAGGCTAATTCTGATCATTATCGCATAACATTGCACTATATCAAACCCCTACGGATTAATGAAATTACATTTTCTGAAAAAGACGTGCCACAAATAAGTCAGAGCTTTGTGCGTTTTATAGCACAACCACAGATGGCATATGATATTTATTATAATACAGATGTATATGTAAAAACTCAGCCAATGGAATCACCAAATTTTTCTAGTGATAAAAATGTTATAACTGCACAAGTGCAGTCAACAAAAAATAATCCATTGTACAAAAAGGCAGATACAGATGAAGATGGTATAGTTGATAGCGCAGATAATTGTGTAGGTGTTGCAAATGCTGAACAATTAGATAGAGATAAAAATGGTAAAGGTGATGCATGCGAAGATTTTGATCGTGATGGAATCATAAATGCAAATGATAATTGTCCAAAGACTGCAAACCGTACTCAAAAAGATAATGATTTAGATGGTATAGGCGATGCCTGTGATGAGGAGGAAAGTCGGTTCATGGAAAAAAATCCATGGATACCATACGTAGTACTTGTGATTGTGTTTGCAATTGTAGCAACTTTAATTATAAAAACACTTAAACAAAAATAATGAAAAAATATATAGTAATTAGTACGAGTTTTTGGGCAGGTTGTATTATGTTGTTGTATGGTTGTGGAAGTGAACCTACATTGTTTACACTTAGTGATGTGAAGGGTAAACATGTAATTGAGGATACAATAAATACACCCAGGTCTGCTGTAGAAGTATTAAAAAATAGTGGAGAAATAAATATAGTTGAATTGGAGAATATTGAGGGGGAGGTTAATAGTAATATGATTATTACTGTAATTGAACAATCAAATCAATGGGATGTGAAAATAAAAACACGAACTGCAATACCTTCTTATTCTTGTGAATATTCATTGAATAATGTGGGTGAGCCCGTAAAGGGAAATTATATTGTAAAAAAATGTGGTTTTAATAAATCAAAATGATATGAAAAAAATAGTAATAATTATAGCAGTTACAACTATTCCATTGATTACAATTATTGGAGGATTATATTTTTTTGGCACAATGAAACAACAAAATATTATTCAAGAAGCAATTAGTAGTATTGAGAATCCATATTATCAAAATTTGGCAAAAGAGTGTGGAGATAAAAATGAATCTGAATATAAATGTTGTCTTGCTTCTGTGTATGATATGATTGAAATTGAGGCACGAATTTCAACAGATGATAAATGTGATAATATGACAATAAATCAATTAAAATGTTTGGGTTCATATAAATGGTGTGTGCCAATTTCTAATGTAACAAGTCCAAGTACAAATATTGATACAAATATTGGTCAATATGAGGGAAAATATCAATTACTTGAAGAGGAGTGTTTAAATAAATCGTTTGATGAGGGGCAGGAAGAATGTTTGGAGGCTATAATTATGATGCGAGAAAATAATTATGAGCCAGTGCCATGTACAGAAGCAGAATATCCAAATGGATTTCAAATTGATGGACTTAATTGTATTGGTTGTGAAAATATTAATTGGTGTATTTTAAATGAAAAATAGTAGTTTTAATTAATAAATTGAGAATATGAATAAAACAATAATGATAACATTATTAACCATTTTAACAATGCTGGTAGGAATAGGCATATTTCGTTATTGGGACACAAAACAAGAGCAAAAATATATTCAAGAAATAGATGCAAAAATTGATGGAGGCCTATATGCAGAATTAGCAGATGATTGTAATTATGAAAATGCTGTAATGCAAACGTGTTGTGTTGGGTCCGTATATGACATGCAACAACTTGGTGGATTTTTATCAACTAGTGATATGTGTGATGGAACACAAATTAATACACCAGAGTGTCCAGGTGCATATAATTGGTGCGTTCCACAAAAGACAGATGATGCAAAATCCATTTCGGAAAATAATAAATCATGTACAGTTGACGAAGACTGCGTACCTGCAACATGTTGTCACGCAACAGAAGTTGTAAATAAAGAATTTGCACCAGATTGTGAAGGCATGATGTGTACAATGTCTTGTGAGACAGTTTTGGATTGTGGTCAAGGTGAACCTGTGTGTAATGATAGAATATGTGAGATAAATATTTTGAGAGAAAGTGGTGAGGTAATTTATTAAAAGCAGTTTTTATATGCAGAAAGTTTTAGTTTTGGGAGCAAAGGGGATGCTTGGACAGGAGTTGGTCCGTGTATTTAGTGAGGATGAGAATTATGAAGTTGTTGCGTGGGATCGTGATGATGTGGATGTGCGTGACAAAGTAGAATTGTCACAAAAGATAATGGATATAATGCCTGATGTTATTTTTAATGCTGTTGCATATAATGCGGTTGACGCATGTGAGGAGGATGACAGTGAATATCAAAAAGCAAAAGTTCTCAATAGTGTATTTCCAGGAGAATTAGCAAAAATCTCAAAGAACGTTGGAGCAACTATCGTACATTATTCTACCGATTATGTATTTGATGGTAAACGTCCAATTTATAAAGGTAATAAAAGAAATCCAAAATGTTGTGGGCAGGGTTGCGAGGACTGTATGTATATGGGACCAGAAGACAAGTTAAAGTTTTTTGCGTATCATGAAAATGACGAAGCGCATCCAGTATCAATATATGGTCAAACAAAACTCATGGGAGAAAAAAATGTTGAAAAGTATGGAAATGATTATTATATCATTCGATTGTCAAAGTTATTTGGATTACCAGCTGATAGTACAGCAGGTAAAAAAAGTTTTTTTGATGTGATGTTGGAACTTGGCAAAAAGAATAATAGTGTGCAGGCAGTTGACGGTGAGATAAGTAAATTTACATATGCGCCAGACCTAGCTGCAAAAAGTAAAGAAATTGTAGAAAAAAATATGGATAGAGGAATTTATCACGTTGCAAATGAAGGTGTTGTAACTTGGTATGATGGTGTAGTGGAGTTGTATGAAATTGCAGGACTAGATACAGAGATTAATCCAGTGTCACCAGAGACTTTCCCAAGGCCTGCTCAGCGTCCGAAATCATCAGTGTTAAAAGTTACAAAAATTGAACAGCTCAGACACTACAGAGATGCACTTGATGAATATATCAATAAAAAATAAAAGTTATTAGATATTAATCTAATAACTTCACAATACGTTTAGTTTATTGATTAGGCAGTTATAATTTTGCCATTTCTAATTATAAATGAAATAGGAATACGACAAAAATCGGCAGCAGCACCTATATTTTCTGCGGGCGTGTCATAACTAAGTGCAATTTCACAGATTTTTTCGTATGAATTTTTTGCATTTTATTTTAAATTTAAATTTATAATTAGCTATAAAAATATGTTATTTCGGAAAATATACATCTACCTACTGATAGAGACAGGTTTTTGGAATAATATAGATGTTGATTTCTTCTTGACTAAATAGTAGCTTCAGAGTATTTTTTTAATAAGTTGATTTAACAATGATTTAATATAATTTATTATTTTTTGAAAACAAGGGGAAAATAACATGGACATAATATAGTTTTTTGCTGGGAATCATAGATTAGGGCTTACAAGTAATATTACTGAGCAAATGAATGAATTATTCGGTGGTTCAGCATCATGTAAACAATTATTTGTTGATTGTGATAAATATTTTAAAACCCCAAAGCGTGACGGGTATCATTATAATTATAATAATATGACCTGGCACGTGCGGAGAGTGATTTTTGCTTGTCGTGATTATCCAAATGATTTAACTCAAAAAGAATTGGCAAATATCAAAAAAGATATCGGATATCTTTTGGAGGATATCACGATATTTTTCTCACGGAAAATAGAATGTGATGATTTTAGTGAAAAAGAGCTTATGACATTTTATAAACGCTTGGAAGAATATTTACTAAATATATATAATTTGCGAGAGTTTCTCGAGCAAAAAAATGTTGGGTGATTTGGTATTTCATTAAAAATTGAGGAGTAATTAATGATGCGAGAAATTGTGAAACGTCATTGGGGAGCTTTACTGTTTATTTTAGCTTTTTTCATTTGGAGTGGTTGGAAGAATTATAAACACAATGAATTTGTAGCTGAAAATTATACATTAGAGATTGTTGGAGGTTTGGGTACTTGTGTTCCTTGTGTAGCAAAGCAGGTTGTTGCTACTGGTGGTATAAGGTCTGTACAAATTCCTGTTGTGGTGGAGCTTGAATTTAAGGGTGATATTATATTTGATTTAGGTTGGCCACATACCAGTCCAAGTTTGTTAGGAAGAAACTATGAAACCGCAGGTTCTATAAGCATCTCAATTCCAGAAGACGTGGTAATAGACGGCAAGATACTGATAGTAAACATTAAAAAGGACGATTTACCACAACATATCAGAAATGTATGTTTTCAAATTATGTTGAGAAAAATCTAATCTGCTATGTTTTTACATAGTATAAATGTTATTTAAAACATAAAAAGTGATAACGATGCAAAACATTGAAAAGTATTACAAATTGGCGGGTTTGTTGTTTGTTTTATATGCTATTGGGTATATAGTAACCAATACGTTGGTTCTGGGTGGTATGGATGTGTGAGGGGCAAGTCTAGCTGCATTATGTGTCATATTATTTGTCAATATCATTATTCTTTTGTTAGCTTTGACTAACATCGTGGGTTCAATTTCCAGAGCTGAAAGAAGCGATGGTTATTCTAGCACAATGATTCACTAAATCGATTGAATTAATATTTAAGTATACCTCAATGCATAGAAATGTATTGAGGGATTTTGT
>JAOZNB010000054.1:0-7554 GCA_029933995.1 Candidatus Moraniibacteriota bacterium
TGGTTTTACAGTTAAAGTGAAGATTGTCTTTGGTGAACGACCAGAATATGAATTACCAGATGGTGTACAGCTGGCAGGAGGAAATAAAAAGTCTTATTATGAAATAAATCCTGATGTTGAAAATTAAATTTATTTTTTTATTGCATTTTTGAAAGTTTGTATGTACGTATAGCCACTTGTTAGTGAAAATATTACAGCAAGTGCTCCAGTGCTAATTGCGATATAGGAAATCCATTGTAATGGATAGATGAGATATAAAAGTATAAAAATAATCATAAGCATTTGAAATGTGGTTTTAAGTTTTGCACTGAATATTGCAGGCAGTGTATTACTTTTTGCAATGATCGCACTGCGAATAGAATCAATTGTAAGATCACGGAGAATTAAAATTATAATAAAAAATTGTGGTACAGCATTGTATTCAAAAACGAGTACTAAAAGTGAAAAAACTAAAATTTTGTCCAAGAGAGGGTCAGCGGTTTTGCCAAAGTCAGAGACGACATGCCATTTACGTGCTAAATAACCATCCAAAAAATCGGAAAGTGAAGCAATGATAAAAAGTGTCAAAATTAGTGACATGTATTTTTGTGCATCAAGGAGAAATAATATAATGATTACTATTGTAAATAGGCCACGTGTAATCGTGATAATATTTGGGATATTTTTTTTGTTCAACATAATGTGAGTTTTAAGATATTACCAATATGTATTTTTTATACCAAACAAATAAGCTGTGATATTTGTTATAGGATTCATGACGAGTGCAAATACTAGGAGAAATATAATGTCCCACAGAGTCCAACTTATAAAAGGGATTGTAAAAAGTATAAATCCTAATATATAATCAATTTGATCAAGTGGTATAAACGGTTTACCACTTGGTATATTGCTTTGTCTTTTAATTATGCTAGCAATAGCATCTCCAAATAATGCACCAAATCCAGCTGCGGCACCAAATAATAATGTTGTTGATACAGTATCCATTTTAATTTCATCAAAAAAAGGAAGATAAAATTGTACAAGTGCAATAAGGGCACCACTAACAGTACCAGTTATGAGCCCTCGCCATGTTTTATTTTTACCTAAGATTGCACGATCTCGAAATATTTTATTTGCGTCAATTGGAGATGCTAATCGTGGACAAATTCCTGTTTTTGTGGCAACAATCGGAATCATGTTAGCAATAAATGCGGGTAGTGCAAGATAGAGTAGTGTAATAAAATCGTATAACATATCTGTAATTAATAATTTTTGTAAATATATTTATAATAATAGTATATCAAAAAATGATATTCAGTGAAAGAAAAAAACTGTGCATGCGTATAATATAAGTATATAATAAAAATCATGACATTTGATAACATTCACGATAAAACAGATAAAGAACTTGTGAAGTTGACGCAGAAAGACCCTGCTGTTTTTGGTGTATTAATGACACGATATGAAAATAGGATGCTTGTATATATTCGACGTATATCATCGGTAACAACCGAGGAAGCAGAAGATATTTTGCAAGATAGTTTTTTGAAAGCTTACAAAAATCTAAATAGTTTTGACAGTAGTTTATCTTTTTCCTCATGGCTATATCGTATCGTGCACAATGAAACAATTAGTGCATGGCGAAAAAATAAATCAAGACCGCAGGGAAATATGGCACAAGTAGATGATGAATTTTTGGAGCGTATAGTAGACTCACAGGACATTGTAGAGGAGATGGATAGAGAAATACTTAAAAAAGTGATGATGGGTGCAATGGTTGATATGGATGATAAATATAGAGAAATTCTGATTTTGAAATATATTGAAGATAAAAATTATGATGAAATTTCAGATATTTTGAAAAAACCAGCAGGCACAGTCGCAACACATATTAGTAGGGCTAAAAAACAATTTCGTGATTTATGTGAAAAAAAAGATATTAATTTTTTAATATAGGTAATATGACAGAAAAAAATCCAACACAAAGTGCAATGGATAAAATATTGCAAGGCGAGGTGAAACAAATACCTCGTTGGCATTTTGTTGTGAAAAATATTGTCCTATGGTCTGTTGGTTTTTTGTGTATCGTAGCCGGTGCTCTAACTGTGAGTTTGGTTATATTTACATTTGCAAATAGTGCTTTTGTTTTGCGAGATATTTCAAAACATAATTTTTTTCAACACATTATGATTGTATTACCACTTTTGTGGATTATTATTACAATTCTTTTTGCAGCTCTTTTTGATATTTTTGTACGACATACAAAAAAAGGATACAAATATTCTTTATGGTTAATTGTCTTGGTTAATATGTTTTTAAGTGTGATTGTAGGGATAATGTTTTATTTTTTTGGCATTAGTCATGTTGTTGATGATATGATGAACACACACTTTCGAAGTTATCATAGTGTGGAGAAACGACAAGCGCAGCTTTTCAATAATCCTGGCAAAGGTGTAATTATTGGTCATGTAACCAAATGTGGAGATGAATATTTTACACTAGTAACATCTGATAATACACAGTGGCACGTTATACGTGAACATATTACAGAATTTAAACAAAATAAAATTAGCGATGGACAACGGTTTGTTGTCATAGGTAAGGTAATTGATCAGGGCGTTTTTGTCGCATGTGATATTCGTATGCGTGGCATGTCAGGCAGTAATAGGCAATTGCAACGTAAACGCATGGAACAAGTTCACGAAAATAACTTTGTAGATGTAGATTCACATAAGGTACGTTTTGGACAAATACCACAAAATATGGACGTTATGATTCAAGAAGCTTGTGTACATGTACAATAGACATCTTTTGGGTCACTGTAGTGGACGGGCATGTCCGTCCACTACTTTTGTTTTTTTGTAGAGTGAAAGAAAAATATTTTTTATACGTAGTAATAAATGTGCAGTATAATATACTGCAGATATAATCTAATAAAACAAATGTATATGACATACAAAAAGAAAACTTTAGCAGGATCACTTGCTGTTGCAGTGGCTGCTGGTGCTATTAGTGTAGGTGTAGCAAGTGCTCACTTTGGTTCAAATAGTGATGATCGTGAAGCTGTACATAATGCAATTAGAAATAATGATTTCAAAGCTTTTTCCAAAGCAATTGAAGGACGTTCAATTATTCATAATGTAGACACGGAAAAAGAATTTACAGCAATAGCCTTGGCGTATGACCTGAGACACGACGGTAAATACAAAGAAGCACGAGAGGTATTAGAAAGAGCGGGAATAGAACGTCCTGGACATGAACGTATACGACACAGAGATAATCTAGGCATAAGATCATCCGTAGACAATAATGATTGGAATGAATTTCAAGAAGTTGCAAACGGAAGAATTTCTAATAAAATTGATTCAGAAGACAAATTTAATCTATTTGTAGAGGCTCATGAATTACGTAAAGATGGTAGATATGGAGAAGCTCATAAAATTATGAATAAACTAGGTTTAGGTCATATGAAATAAGATAACAATAAAAAAGCTGGTCTTGGGAGAGGCCAGTTTTTTTTGTTTTCAACGTCTTTGCGAACAAAGCGTGCCATGTTGTGTGATAAATGAAGCAATCTCGAACAGTAATCAATAATCTAATAATTTTATAGCCTTGTGATATTCTGACAGAGATTGCCACGTCGCTAAACGCTCCTCGCAATGACGTGTTAACATCGTCTTTGCGAATAAGGAGTGTTATGCTGCATATTAAGTGAAGCAATCTCAAATAGTAATATAATAATCTGAGAGTATTACGATAATACTATAGTCTTATGATTAAAATTAACTTAAACCAATCCCTTAAAAAAAGGATTAGGATGGTAGTTAATGAAAAGGAGGAGAGGATGATAGTCAAGTTTAATGTTGAGATTTGATAATTAAGTTAATTAAAACTTCCTCCACATTGAAAAGGGGATTGAGGAGGGGGTAGATGTATTATTACAAAAATTACAATTTTATTATAATATTATTGAGTTTGTCGTGCCTGCCTGCTGGTAGGTAGGTCGCTAAATGTTCCTCGCAAAGACGTGTAGGGGGATGTGAGTTTTTGATGTTGTTAAACACTCCCTGCAAAGATCTGTAAGTTGTTGGCCAATGTTATTCTTTTAAAAATTCACACATTTTACAAAAGTATGATATAATATATTTTGTATGGATATTAATTCTAAACATTTACCAAAAGAAAATAAATTGGTACAAAAAATAAATAAAAAGATGGTTGGTGATAGTATTAGAGTTCAATCACAGAAATCACATACAATTCAGCTATCGGAATTACAGAATGTCATAGAAAGTAATCATCGTAAAAATACACAAGCTTTGCTCCTGGATGGACAGCGCACGGATTTTTTTGTTACGGAAGATTCACGAAAATATATTTCTTTGAAACAACGATATAAGAAAGATAATCGTTATGATTATATTGATTCACGAGGGTATTTTGACAGTGTTCATCTGCGTTACATTAAAACATATTCAGCGAGTGAATTGCAATATAATGGCATTGTATCAGAATTTCGTAACGCTCGTGATATTGCAACATCATTTAGAGAAGCTTTAAGATTAGATCTTTCTCCGATACGAATGTGGCAGGTATCTATTGCTGGTGCTGTACTATTTGGTATGATCTCGATGAGCATGATTTACAATAACCTTGGTCAAAGTGCATTTGCTAGTGAAAGTGGTAAGGTTATTGAATCTGGTGAAAAAATAGAGATAGTAACAGAGGAAAATGTTGATGAAATAAAAATTGAAGAAAAAATCGTTAATGTTGATGAAAAAGCTCAGTTAGATATAGAAGAGGAAATATCTCCTGTTGTTGAAGTTGAGGTGAATATAGAAAAACAAGAAATAGTTGATGAGGTGAAAAATGAAGAAGAAATTAAAGAGGTAGTTTCTGTTGATAGTGTTCAAAAAAGTGAGACAAAAGAAATTGTTGAAAAAGAGATAAAATCTATTGATAGCGTTGTGGAAAAAGATGATGACATTATTTTAGAAGCAAAGGAATATTCTTTAGAAGACTCTGCTTATGAAATGGTAGAAGGTTTTCCAATTGAAAAAATGTTACCACATATTTTAAAACAAGATCCAGAAGTTGCAAAATATTTAATTGCAATGGCAAAGCAAGAAAGTGCTTGGGGTAAACGAGTGCCAGTACTCGAGGGTCAAGATTGTTATAATTATTGGGGATTTCGAAGTCAGAGAAAATTAATGGGTTCTGGTGGACATACTTGTTTTAATAGTCGTCAGGATGCTGTGGAAACAGTTGGAAGACGTATACATGAACTCATATATGAGTATGATCGTACGACTGCAGAAAGGCTTATTGTTTGGAAATGTGGTAGCTCATGTGATGGGCATTCACAGGAGGGTGTTGATAGGTGGATTCGTGTGGTAGATACTTATTATAGTAAGTTATCAAAAAAATAAATTGAACAAAAGATAGTCATAAAAACCCCTTGTTTGAGGGGTTTTTATGACTATTGACAAATTTTATCAGAGGAGTATACTCGTATCTATGTGTGCAATTTTTGTATGCTACTTCATCTGAGATTTTTGGGTGAAGCTAGAGGTTTTATTCGTAAAACATGCCGATGATTATTAATGACGAACCGTCACCGATAAAGCGTCTACGTGTAGAGACGCCGAAGATGATCAAATCATCACTACATAGCACAAGTTCATTTGCAATTAAACATATGTATTTTGTCCTCGCAGGACTCATACTTGTTGTTGCAGGAAGTTTTTATCTTGTAAGTACTGTTTCTTCACAGGAGGAAAAAGGCGTTGCAGATGAAAATTTGCAAAGATACAATGCATGTGTCTTGAGCAAAAATCTTCTTACAGAAGATACAGTAGAGAGTTCTTTAATTGATGTCGATAATAACTGTGTACAGCTCAGTTATGAGGGCAAGATTATGGAAACAGAGCAAAATATAATGGCACAGGAGATTGCTATTATACTAGAAGGATCTCCAATGGAGGTAATGTCAGAACACATTGCCACAAAGGATAAAAAGGTCGCAGCATTAATTGTAGGTATCGCAAATATCGAAAGTCAGCTCGGGGTAAGGTCTCCATCAAAAGCTGGAATTGATTGCTATAATTATTGGGGATACAAAACTAGTGGAACACGCGGACAGGCGATGGGACATGCATGTTTTGGTTCACCAGAAGAGGCTGTTGATACAATTGCAAAAAGACTTGAACACTTTGTTTACAATACAAATCGTGATACACCCGCAAAAATGGTTACACCATGGAAATGCGGAAGTAGTTGTGCCCAACATTCACCAGAGAGTGTATCTCGGTGGATTGGAGTAGTAAACAAATATTACAGTCAAATTATTGCCATAGAAGATGACAATGAAGTACAAAAAAAATCAAAATTCTTATCAAAAAAATAAACAAAAGACGTCTGAAATATGACGTCTTTTTTGATTGATTTGTGAATAGTTAAAATATTTGCTATACCAAATATTGTAAACTCAAAAAACTCTCATTTATTTGAGAGTCTTTTTGTTTTCAACGTCTTTGTGAACAACTATGTCATTTGTGTGTTAAGTAAAGCAAACTTGTAAGTAATATAATAAATTTAAAATATTGCATTAACCAAACCTCCTCCGCCTGTAACGCTGTAACACTGCGGACAGGTCTGTCCTCCGGACATCCTACCTATCGGCAGGCAGGCCCCCCTTTAAAAAGGGGGAGAGGATAAATCTAAACGTCCTTGCGAACAAGAAATGCCATGCTGTGTGTTCAGTGAAGCAATCTTGGATAGTAATAAATAATCTAATAATATTATAGCCTTATGATATTCTGATAGGGATTACTTCGTCGTACCTCCTCGCAAAGACGGGTATTATTAATGTCTTTGCGAACAAGGAATGTCATACTGTGTGTTAAGTGAAGCAATCTTGTGAATAAGTTAAGTTTATACTAAATAAAAAATTTCTTATTTTTTTAAATTAAATTTTTATCAAAAAGTATGTTATACTAAATATTGTAAAATTAAAATAAATAATTAAATAAAAATATGAAAAGAAACTTTTTAATATCAACGATGATGTTCATTGCCACATTCTTTTTTGTGCAATCTGCGTATGCAGTTGGAGATGGTTCTGTTGATTCCACGGTAGAAATTAATAGTAATACAACAAATGGTCCAATTTTGGATGATAATGATAATCATGGAGTATCTGTTGTAAATATAGGTGATTTAGATGGTGATGGTATAGAAGATTTAGCTGTTGGTGCACGTTATGATGACGCAGGAGGAAATAATCGCGGTGCAGTTCATATTCATTTTATGAATATAGATGGCTCAGTTAATTCTACAGTAGAAATTAATGATAATACAACAAATGGTCCATTTTTGAATGATAGTGATTATTATGGAACTTCTATTGCAAATATAGGTGACTTAAATGGTGATGGTGTAAAAGATATCGCTGTTGGTGCACGTTTTGATGACGCAGGAGGAGCTAATCGCGGTGCAGTTCATATTCATTTTATGAATACAGATGGCTCAGTTAATTCTACAGTAGAAATTAATGATAATACAACAAATGGTCCA